>NZ_JBTNDV010000004.1:0-264862 GCF_054510815.1 Arthrobacter glycogeni | reverse complement strand
GCGATGACCTGATCAGGGGTATGTCTACGTGCCATAAAAGTGAATTTCCTCCTGCACCCATTATCGGATGCGAAACTCACATAAACACTGGACTCCTACCCGGGGACCCAACCAAGGGAACTTCTGGGCTGACGAAACAGGGTGTTATCGGCGTGAGAGGGTCCTCTAGGTGGAATCTCGGATTCTGACGACCCAGCCGACAAGACGTCCATCATGGGTGCGGCGCTCCTGCACACTGGACACGGTGTGGTGCATAGCGCTTCCGACTTCCGCCAAGCCGGTCCTGTTATCTACCGGGTACCGCACTGATACTTGATCGATGCGCGTGACTTGACCTGAAAGGTGGGTCCATTCCGACCGGTCGTATATTTCCCCGACGAAGCCGGCGTAAGTATCGCGCTGCAGGGTCACCAGTCGTCGACCCGCGAACATGCGATGAAGCCATTCCTGGTCCATCGGGACCAGCTCCCAGTCGACTTCTTCGTCGAGTGCGACGCTGAAGCCGTCTTCCGATACTTGCCATTCGGTTAGCCACACGTCGGTCTCGTGGGGTCCCTGAGAAGGGACGGCGTTCTCCAGCTCAGCTTCTTCGGGTTGTTCTGCAGTGAGTGGTTCGTAGGAGAAGGAATAATGGGAGTGCTCACCGGGTGGGCAGGACATGTCGCATTCCTGGCACGTGCTTGTCGACGAAAAGTTTGGTGCGCTCCGGTCTTCCATCTCATGAGCCTAGAGCCTTTGGGGGCGGTGGATAGAAAGAACTTGGCCCCACACAGGCCGCCGATCAGAGCTGCCGTTATATCCATACCGGCTGCGACCCCATTGAGTCCGGAACTCCAGCGACGTATCAGGCTAAGAAAGCCTTCAGTAGTCCCTATTGATCCAGCAGCAAAACACTAATAGGTATTGTCATGCTGAATACGTAGGATCAGGTCTCATGGAATCTCTCGCCGGCGGTCAGCTGGAAGTGAAGCGCGCCCGTATTGTCGATTTGCTTCCGCTAAGTTGGAACACGTCCCTGACACTGAGCAGAGGAAAAAGCCCACGGAATGCTTGGCAAAAGCGGCTGCAATCAGCGATTACGCTGCCAATCCTCGTTCTCCTCTTCCTGATGTACATGCCGTCAGGCGACGTGATCACCTCGCGCTCCCGCGATGCCGTGATTCTTCTGACTGAAGCCAGAAGTACTAAGAAGACGCTGCAGCGTTTTGGATCTATGGTTCTTGTTTTCCTCGCCTCACTATTCTTGTTCATCATCTGGCTGTTTTCTCTCACGCTCTTGGGTGACACGATTGGACCTTGGATAGGGCTTCTGCCCCCGCTTTGGTTCGTTGTCGGGCTCTTGCTCTTGGCGACGTCAACGGACGGCAGCCTTTCTGCGCTGAACCAAGCTCTGATGCTGGTCCGACCGCGCGGGCCTTACTGGGTGGCGCAGGCACTTGCGTCCGCGCCAGGAGCGCGGACGAGTGGGCTTGAATTTGCGAGGACCGCGATCGAGAACTTCGTTCCCGCCGGAGTCCCAGTCGTTGTAACCGCAGCGTCGGAGAGAATAGCCGTTGTCTACGAGCGGTTTGGGTTTGTACGTCAGAAGCCAGGCGGTCTGAATTTGATTGGGCGATCACCCGCCCATCATTTGTGACGCGCTGGGCATACCCATCAGCAACAGGGATCGGAAATCTTCGGGCAGGCTTCTTGTGCCGGTTGACGTACTAGACCGTTATCGGCGTTCCGGGTGTCCGAGGGAAAGCGACAACCAAACCGTTGACAGTCTAAGCCGTTTAGAGCGTGTCGAGGTTGGGGGAGTGCTGTTGTGGGCGTAGCTGGTTCCACATCTGAGGTGTATCACCAACGGCATAGTTCATTTCGTAGGCGGCGTTGCTGCGGTAAAACTTGCGGCCCAGCGTGATGGAAAACCCTCCATAGTCTCCGCGGAGTTGAGAATAGCTTCTTTAGTGTGGATACCCGCTGGATCAGTTGTGTTCGCTGTTCCCGCTCGTTAGAAGCGTTTTTCGTGGTGGAGGAATAGGGCAGGCTCGCTTTATCCGTCAGGTGTCGCGGGTGGGTCGACGTTTCACGTTCCATACGGTAGAGAACAGGCAAGGGCTCGAAGGTTAAGAACAGCAACGCAACCGACCCCAAAAGCCACAGAATTGCCCACGGCTGGGTATTTGTGACGTCTGCTCCCACTCCCACTATGAAGCCCAAAGCTGCAGTGAAGCTGCAGAGTCCAAAAGCGAACGCTCCGAAGGCGAACCATCTCCATCTGCTAAGACGGAAGCCAAGCCATACACCTCCGTTCTCCGTGAATACGGGAGGTTGGTCACCAATGACTTCTCCGTCGAGATAACTCCTAATCAAGCGACGGCGCCGGATGAAGACGCTGGCAACACCTATCGTGCCCATGAAGACTAGGAGCGGTATGAAGATAGCGGGGAGAACGTCAAGGCCTGCAGCACTAATGCTCTTCATGGTAATAGGTTGAGGTAATATTTCTCCGACCACATGAGCAAACGAGAACGTTAGTGCAATCCCAGCGATGAAAAAATACGCGGGAGCCAGCAGCCGACGCGCCGGAATCACCTTGATCGCAATGAGTCTGGCTGTAGCGGTTCGGTGAAGGCTTTCCATCACCGCCCGATCCTGGCAAAACTCTGAGGCCTGCATCTCTTCCCTCCAGAAACTCGATTCCCGCTTAAGCCTTGTTGCGGCAGTGAGCTGGTTGAGGGCCAAGAGCAAACCTCCCATCGCGGAGAGAATAGCCAGCATGGGAGTCAAAAAATCAGTAAACCAAGTCACCTATTGATTATGGCCATCCGGTCGGCAAATCTTGTGCCCGCAGCGGCCCGGTTTTGTTAGTTGGCGACTTTGCCGCCGCAGGGCGCGTCGTCTGTTGTTCCGGTCCCCTTAATCTTGAGACACTTCCACCATGATCATCGACAACAAGGCCATGCTCGATCGCGTTGTTACAAAGGTGTTCAACGAAGACTTCGTTACTACGCGCGTCAGCCCGGACAAAGTACCCGGGACCCATGCCGTTGAGGTGAGTAGGCGGTATCACAAGGAGCGCACGGCGATCATTCGAGTTGATCACGTGTCGATGTACGTCTTCATTCCAGAATTGAATGTCAGCGCCGGCGTCTTCCTAGGTGCCCCTGAAGAAGACGATGATCCCGAGGACGTAATTCAGGCGGAAAGGGAGGGCGAGTTGAGGAGACTCTGCCGGCTTATGCACGTATACCTCGGAGGAGGCGGGCTTATCAGCGAACGACGAAGCCTGCTGGGCCGCGGCATCGTCCGCAGACTGGTTATCGAATCGGATGGCTTCGAGTGGCGCCTAGGTCGGAATGCGTCGAGCGGCCCGAAGCCGATCTAATCCGATGAGGGATCCCCCAAAGACCACCCTTCGGTGAAGGTGCTGAAGGAGGACCGCCAATCTCGGTTCAGGCGAACACGAACAGCGTCCATGTGCTGCAACCTACGCAAGGTGGTCCTGAATCAAGCCGTCCTAGTGGTCCCCACTCGCATTGACATAGTCAGATCCGCCCGCGAAGGCTAGCGGACACCCACGTACAGACGCCGCGCCGGCTCAAACTGCTGCTGCGTCGAGCGTCATACACCGGCTCGGAGGAAGCCTAGGACTTGGATCGAATCAATTTCTCAATTTTCTTGTGCTCACGGACTGAGCGCATTAACTGCCACCAACCCTTGAAGAATTTCGGGTGAACTGTTCCAAGCTCTGGAATCGGTCTGTAGTAATCGCGGTTATTGGGGCCGAAAGGTACCGGTTTGCCCTCCCGGTAGGTGACGAAGTCGAATGGCCCACGGCCGGGAGCGGCATGGCGGACGAAAAAGATGGCAGATCCGTCGAACTCGTCCCCTTCTGGTGCGATGTCCTCGATCCACTTCCATGGAATGTGCCCCACCTGGATAACGTTCGGGGCCGGCAAATCGGTCTTGTCGAGGGTGCGGCGCTGATCGGCATCGTAGAAGCTGGCTATCCCAGACAGAATCATTTGAACACCACCGTAAGATATTTCGATCAGCTCTGCGCCGGCATACATATGTCCTCGCCGCGTCACGCTGTTGCCGCCGTCGTATCCGTGCTTGTACCGGGCCACGTTCATCACGATGACCTTGCTGCTCAGGCCTCGAGTGCGGATGGGACCGAGGACCTTCCAGGCTTTCTCCTCGAGCTCGCGAATCCGTTCACGTTGCTGACGGAAGGACAGGCGGCGGCCAAGGAAGAAAATAGCAAGGGTGACGCCGAGTGATGCCACTGAGATGGAAAGAGAAATGAGATCCACCCAGGAGTACGCACTGTTCACAGATCGAGTCTATGGCGAGCGCGATACCAGTTGTCCTCCACGTTCCCCGAAGGACGAAGCAGGAATGTCAGAGAGGTAAGACACAATTGCCACATGATGTTCGGAAAAGACCGCACGGGTATTGAACGTGCCTATGTCTCATTGCCCGTTCCAACCGACGAGGTTGTGCAAGTCGCGGTGCAGTGGTGCTTATCCCGTGCTGGTGGCAACTATCAAAAGATAGGTTTGCGCGTCCCCAGCAAGCGAGTGATCACAAGCTCCACAGCTCTCCAACGCCTTGAGTCTGCCGGCGTTGCGATCAGTGGTGAGAGTCGCCGCGGATCCAACCGTGTCGTCCGAGGACCCCTAATCGTTCTGTCCCCAACCCTCGAAACGCTGTGTGAAGCCGAAGATACGAAAGTAGCGACGGCAATCGTTGTTGTGGGCGCCTATGGTCCGCTCGAGCCCGATGCCAGAAGGTCCAGCAGAGTCCCGGCACTACTTGAAGCACAAAGGTCAATCGTGAAGCGTCTCTTGGGCACCAGTAATTCATTGCCTGACACAGCGCAGTGGTAGCCATGAACACCTCCGCAACTCCTACCGAGGATTTCAGCTGGCTTCCCGAAGCACTGGAACCTGTCGCGCTGCGCTTGGCACGGGCCGATCAGTGTGCCTATCGCGTCGGTGATCTGACTTCCCAATGGTCGCTGGACGGGCCGTTGGGCATGGAGCAGGTCCGGCGCGGCGACAACGTGCAGATGTTCCTGAAGTCGATCCGACCGGTTCCGCCGGAAGTGCTTTTGCTATTCAGCGAGGCCGTCAACCACCTTCGCGCGTCGATCGACAATGTCGTGTGGTACCTCATCGAACAAGAACACGGTCAACTTAACGGTTCCGCAGGAACCCTAGTGAGCATGCCGATTCTCGAGTCTCAAGAAGCCTTCGAGAGATGGACGAGTAGGAGGGTAAAGGAGAAAATTTCCGCATTCGGTGCTGACACGTCTTTAGGGCGGCGACTGCACACATTGCAGCCGTTTTCAGACGTTCAGAGTGCAGTCCCATCCACCGGTCAGGTTCTGGCCAACCTCATGCGCTTGAAAGTCGAAACCGCGCACCCCTTACGCCTCCTACAGGCTTATTCGAACGGGGATAAACACCGGTCCATCCGCGTCGCTGTGCCTAGGACCTTCAGTTCCACGGACGCGACACCATTAGTAGAGCAGGATCTGGCACACCAAGAACTGAGAGTCGGGGATGCCTTAGGGCCACCGACACGTTGGGGACAGATGTCCGTCCTGGAGACAAACACGGCAATGATGGTCCAACGACCGGAGCCTTTCTCTGCATGGGTGAACCCTGTAAAAGAACTGTGTGCGATGCGTCGTCATGCCAGCCGGGTCGTCATTCCCGTCCTGCTCACAGGACTGGAGATGCCGCGTAGTCTGCCCGCCGCCGTCGAGCTGGGGGATAACGGGCAGTCCACCCGCGAACGTCTCATTGCTGGAGTTTGGGAAGACGCTGACGCACGTCTGGCCGGCATTATGCGAGACAGGTTTCACGAGGCAGAACACAGGGAAATAGCAATTCCACCGGTGGTTGAAGACCTAAACCCGCATTCAACCTGAGCTGGGGCGGCAGAATGGGATCAGCCGGTAGTGGAAGGAGATTTTGTGGCTACCGAGGAAGAGGTTGCAGCATTCGAGACAACGGACAGGCTGAGTGCGGAAGTGTGGCAGCATCCGCCATTTGCTGGATCGTTAACCCCGTGTGGCGGCCCTTCCTGAACAACGTCGAGAGAACGCGCACTTGGCCCGGGCCCTCCACCGAACCGGAAATGCCACGATTGCCGGACACGACGGGGATTGATCCTCGCGTCGATAGGACACCCGTCAAACATGTGTGCGCGCGCTGGATCACACGCCTAAACGTTCCCATCCGCAGGTGGGGCAGAACGTGAAAGCCGGCAACCTTATTGCCAGCCACATCGGACGCACCTTCCACTTAGCCTTTGGTGCAAGCCTCGGACAGTTAGGAAGATTGACCACCTTAGTAAATATCGATGGAACAAATCCCAGCAAGCGTGCCGGGCACTGGAAACCAAGTACGGACTGGAAGAGATCTCCAGTGTGTACGCGTCGAAGGGGATCAAGCCCGGAGAGCGCGAAGCAGCGGCGCGGCGCGGGTTCGCGGAGCCGGAACGGCATTCATTAGCTCGGAAGGTTAGGGGTTGCGCTGTAGCGTCCCGGGACGAGGCAGAGTTTGTCCGCCGGATGCGCCGCACTGGTGCGCTGATTCGTCCCCGGTTCGCCGCTGGGCGTGATGACGTGATTACCGGCTACCTGGTGGCAGAACGACCGGTGAATGGTCAGCGCCCTATTTGGTACAGCGGCACACGCCTAGCCAGTGACTTGACCCTGCCGAAGTTGCGCAGCTCGTGGGAGTACAGCCCGCAGGCCGCGAGCGAAGCGGTAAAGGAATGGACGGCGGCCAGCCGTGGCCGGCGCGTGGTGAATAGGGGCCGGGAGCTCAACGATCCAGATCCGCAGATGTGGCAGCGGTACTCCGATGAACTGTCCGACTTGAACAAGTCCCTGGCCTCAGTGCAAGTTGATGATCACGCGACGTGGGCCCACGTGGCCCGCGAAACCTCGGGTGCGTTCGCGGCATGGTCTAGCAGTGTCGAGGCTGCACCGGGAGCGCTGGCCGCGACCGCTGACCGCCTCTCAAAGACAGCCCAGCTACGCCAGTACCCAGTACGCCCGCAGCGCACGAGGGACCGTCAGCGATGGGAGCGGCGAAGATCCTTCTCACGGCGACGAGCAGTAACGAGAGCGCCGCCCAGGCGCTGATGCTGGTGCAATTGGCGAACCTCGCGAAGTCGATCCACGACATGCACCAAGCAGCCGGAGACGTAAGGGCTGCACAGCAGATCAACACCGTCGTCAGGGAACGTCTGAGCGTGGTGGCCGGGGCACTGAACCAGAAACCGACAGCTACCACCCAGGCCCGACCAGGTAGGGGAGAGCAGATACCCATGGTGGATGCTGAGACAGCCGCAGCGGTAGCACTAGCGGCCCGCGACCATGGAGGACCGCGCACAGGTGGTTCTGTTCTGCCGCCGAAGATCGAACCGGCGCGGAAGTCCACGCTGGCGACACCGAACACTGACCGTGGCATCGAACGATAACCAGATAAAGGGGAGATACGGCAATGAGCGAGTCAGACGGCGTGGAAGAAGCAATAGGCGGACTCTCGCGCACGGGAATAGCCGTAGCGGGACGGCTCGGGGAGCAGTTCGCCCGGATGCGTGAGCAGTCGCTACGCCAACAGCAAGCAATTGATGAACAGCACGGCAAGGAACTCCAGGCCCGCTATGAGGCCCAGCGGGGAGCAGCACGAGCGCAGTTCGCACCAACGGCAGATGATCGGTGGTGGGACCAGGCACGCCCGCAGGACATTGAGCGGGTCCACGAGATGGCCACCGCGTGGAAACAGTTCGACCCCACCGCTCAGGAAGCCGCTGAGCGTATCCGCCGCGAAGTGAAGGAACGCTACGGCGTGGACGTGGACAACCCCGGAGCTGACGACAAAGCAGTCAGCGAAGCTCTAGCCCAAGCCGAACGGGACCGGGCCGAAGCTGACCGGCAGCGCAGCGCCGGGGACCGTGACGGAGCGGAAGCGGCTTTCCTGATGGGAGCGGCGGGCCGAGAGGACCGCAGCCGAGCCTCAGAGGTTGAATCGGAGAACGTCGCGGCCAAAGAAGCCGAACCGCTCTTTGACAGTGAAGAACGCCGGCAGTCTTTCGCGGCATCACTGGATGGGAAGGCGGACGCCGAAACGATCAACGCCCGCATCCTCGCTGACCGTGACCAAGCGACCCCACCCTCGGCAGCAATCGCCGGGAAACCGGGTAGGTCGAGGACACCGAAGCGATCCTCTGCTGATCGGCTGCAGAACGTCAAACGCAGCGTTTCGCGTTGAGATACTCCGCGGAACGGACTTGGGGTTTCCAGAATCGCCAAATTTCATCGAAGTCACCGAACTCGTCAGCAATTGCGCTCGGGACTACGCCCTTTTCCGTTAACTGAAGCCCAAGATCCACAACGGACCCAGAAACCCAAGGCTGCAAGCCAGGGTGGTCGACGGTGTCAGAATGGTAATCGAAGTTCATGAGGCCAGCCGAGCGATGGCTCGGCTACATGGTTGGCATTTTGCAATCTGCGATCAAGCGACGGCGCGCGTGAGCATAACGCGACGATCGCCTCTACCTGTAGGAGTCTCGAAAGGGCAATTCGGCCGGGACGCCATATCAAGATGTTCAAGCGATTGCGCGGCTAAGGAGTATCTCAATGGGGCAGAAACGCCGCGTCCTCCTGGTTTCGCTAAGAGACTTACAACTTGAGCTAGCAGTCCGGCACTGACGCCTATAGAAAGCAACGCGACGTTCTGCCTGCCGCGTTCAACTTGTCCGGATGCAGCTATGTAGGAAGGATCTTCAAGCAGACCCTGTTTGTCTAGAGCCACGTCTGACATATCGATCTGGCCTGAACAGACCATGCACGGGCGCCCTGGGGTCAGAGTGTGGGTGCGGATAGTCGCGCCCCTCATTCCGCCGCCGGGAAAGACATCAATTCCTATGCCGCCGTCAATAACGGGAATGAGGTCCGAGTATGCCATTTGGTTCAGAATGGCGCGGGGATATGGGCGGTCAACACAGCTGATCATCACGTCGTAGTCGAGGGCAGTTGCCTGGCCCTCCAACGTAGTCACGTCCTGTGTGTAGATAAGGAAATCGGGGTTAGAGTCGGTGGCTGCCCGGCTCATCTCCCGGTGAGCGACTTCTACTTTTAGTCGCCGGGATGTGGCATCTGCGGGCGTTGCACCGATCATTCGGTCGAGGTTATGTTCTTGGACGACATCGAAATCCATCACGCCCACCTGGCGGGCGCCTGCGGCGGCCAAACGTACTGCAACATCCAGCCCAACGCTTCCAACCCCAATCACGAGAAAACGCAAGCGGGCGAGATCGCCCTGCGTTTTCTCCCCCCAGGCAGAGATAGTGCGCAGCTGCCGACCATTGCTCACTGGCGCGGGTTGTTGGGTGCTATTCCAGCTCAGTTCGAAAGAAGGTCCGACTACGCGGACATCCCCAGCGTGGAAGGATTGCGCTTGCGCCCAGGTGCGGGCGGACCAGGTACCGTCGCCTGCCAGTGTCATGCCTACTAAAGGTATGCCGGTCAATCGGTGCGCAAGTCGTGAATATGACTTCTCCGCGTCAGCATCAGGTCCGCTCATTCCCTGCCAACCCTGACCTTTCGGATGAGAGTGAACAATCGCCACGCCTTGTCCCGCCCGGGCGGCAGTATTACATGCCCGCAAGACGTAGTTCCCGCTGAATGATGCGTTCCCGTGCACGGAGCGCTCCCCTAGATGCGGAAGCAATACATCAGTGATAATCGCTGTGCGCCTAGTGCTGCCTGTGGAGGGGGCGTAAAGAGCGAGGCAGATATCTTCCTGCCCATCAGATCGGAGTAAGTGGTTTCTTAGAGCATGATTCGTCTCGTGGGTCATTGCCACCGAAAAATGCTCAGTCATTTGGCATCCACGAGAACGGCACGGACATGTGAAAGCCAGCATTGTGCGGAGTTAGGTGCGTCTCCCCAGCCGACGATATTGCGGGAGTGCTTGATCCATCCCGTCTTGCTCGAGGGCTGGGCATTGGTGTGCCCGAACTCCACCGAGTCTGGGAGGTGAACCCAGTGCGGGGGAATGAGCGGCCAGCTGGCTGTCTCCTCTAGGCCGATCCCACTCTCAATCAAGGAGCCAGCCCAGGGTCCGGCAGTGGCCTTCACAGTGAAGCTCAACAGGCCGTCCTCGATAATGGGGTTCGATCCAAGCGTCCGCAGCCCTTCAACGAGTCCGTCAAGACCGTTCGCCTGTTCCGTGCTGGGCATCAGGCTACCTGCGCGCTCTGGCGAACCGTGACGAACTCGTCGCCGGTTTTGAGCACAACTTGTTTCTCATCCTTGAAGGTGTGCACGTCGCCGTGTCCCCTGACCTCGGCGAGGTCATAACCCCGAGCGGGTAGTCCTGCCAGGCCCAGCAACGCGGCGGCGGTCTGATGCTTCTCCGCCACGGTGAACGTCTGTCCGTCGATGGTGAACTCAATGTGAGCGGCGTTCTTCTCTGCAGCCATTACGGCAACCTCCTAGTATTTAGTAAACCCACTTGGTCTGGTTGTGCACCACACTATCATACACGCAATCGGTATATCAAAAAGGTCGTACGGTTAGGCGCGTCACGGTACACAAAAACGCTGGCAAGGCAGTATGCTCAAAAGAAACCAATGGGATCGATGTGGTGGGGGCATGGACGTCTATTTCAAGACCGAGAGTCTTGCTCTACTTTTGGGTAACGACCGAAACAGGGTGCGCGAGTTCGGTTCGGATGGTGCTGCCAAGATCGACCTTCGTCTGCAACAACTAGCCAGTGCGCCGACGCTTGAGGAAATGAAAGTGATGCCGGGCCGTTGTCGAGAACTTAACCCTCATCCTGCTGGCTTTTTTACCATCGATGTCTTGCCGCACTGCCAACTCACATTCCATCCTTCTGGCCTGGACGGATACAAGCAGCCACGGATCGGTCGGGAGTGGAATTCGATCGACAGCATCACAGTAAGTGACTATCAGCGATTATCAACGAGGGGGCAGCTATGACGCGCACGAGTTATCGGTATACTCCTGAGCGCGTTCTGCCGCCGGGCGCGACACTATTGGAAGTTCTCGAAGAACGAGGAATGACCCAAAGCGACCTAGCCACTAGGACAGGTCTCTCGACCAAGCACGTTAATCAAATCGTCAAAGGGGTAGCGTCGATAACCCCTGAGACGACCATATTGCTGGAGCGAGCGACAGGCGTGGCCGCGTCGGCGTGGACGAATCTTGAGAGTGCTTATCAATTGGATAGGTCGCGGAGTCGAGAAGGTGAGCGACTAACGCTCGACTTGGACTGGCTGAAGACGCTCCCGCTCGGAGAGTTGGTGAAGAGGAGGCGTATTCAGTCAGCGAGCTACTCGATCGACACTGTTCGGGAAGTGTGCAATTTTTTCGGAGTAGCGGACAAATCTTCATGGGAGGCCGTTTGGGAACGCCCGACTGCTTATCGACGGTCGAAGGCGTTCTCCAGCGATCCCTCCGCTGTGGCGGCGTGGCTTCGTATAGGTGAGATCGAAGCGGCCAAAATCAACTGTCTCCCCTTCGATAAGGCGAAGTTGCTGGATTCTTTAGAGAATCTGCGGAATCTTACATGTTTGCCCGACCCTAAGGAGTGGGTTCCTCGCTTAGAGTCTGCATGCAAGGACATAGGAATTGCTGTTGTTTTTGAGCCCGAAATATCAGGAGCTCGAATTGTTGGCGCCACCCGGTGGGTCCAGCCCGACAAGGTGTTGATTCAACTCTCGTTGAGGCATCGATGGAGTGATATTTTCTGGTTCACCTTCTTTCACGAGATCGGGCACCTGCTACTGCACTCAAAGAAGGACGTCTTTATAAACGACCAAGGACCACATAGTGGTGCGGAGTCAGAAGCTGACGCTTTTGCCTCTCAACTGCTGATCCCTCGGCGTTTTGAGGATCGTTTGAGCACCCTTCAGTCCGATGAGGATGTAAAGGAATTCGCGAGCGAGCTCGGTATCGGTCCCGACATAGTGGTCGGGCGGCTTCAGTTCGAGAAGCGTTGGCCCTACAACCGAGGGGTGGCACTCAAACGCCGCTTCGTTTTTGCGAAGTCCTAAATGCGAGGTGTCTACCAGGGGCGTGGCGTCGGCCAAACGAGTACATGTTCCTCTAGGGCGCCAGCAATGACACCATGACCTACGAAGTACGGCGCCTCAGAGCATATGACCGAGATGCTTTTGCGGGGCGGGCGGCCCCACGAATTCTTGAGCCCACCCCGTTCTGCTGGATGTGTCCCAGAACGTCGGGCAGGAGTACAAGGGAACACGTATTCGCCCGAACTCTGCTAAAAGAATTTCCATCCGAGCAGAAGCAGTTCTCTCCGGCCCGGTTCAACTCCGCGCTGTACGCGCCGAACCCTCTTGGCGAAACCCACAAACGGGGCCCGATGGCAGGTTCGGCTCTTGTCGCCGGCGAAATTTGCGCGAGATGCAACAACCTTTGGATGTCGGCCCTAGAAGTGGCGACGAAGCCACTCCTAATCTCCCCTCCGGAACGGATGCTCGATGCTACCGAAGTACGTTCTTTAGCCCAGTGGTTTATTAAGACAGCCATTGTCATCAACGTCTCACACCCCTACAGGCTCCTGTGGCCGGCCGCCCGCCGTCATGGCGTGGCCGAGCAGCGGATGCCTAACGTGGTCGTCTGGCTTTTTCGCGTGCCGGAGCCTGATTTGAACTGGATTCAGGGCCGCCCGGGTGGGCTTACTCTGGTCTCAAATCCAGATAAAGGGGTTGGTACTGAGACTGCAAAATTTCTCAGCGGTGTCATCCACAGCTGTTCGATTCAGGTGGGAACGCTGGTTGGAGATGTGTTTGCGTATCCCGGCGAAATTGCATCAAGCGGTTTCGATCATGCCGGGACGTTACTTTGGAAAGACGACAAGCCCAGCGCGGTTAACCTCTCCGATCTGGTACCAGGCAAAGACCTGTGGGACCACGGCGCCCGAATCAACCTCAGTACGTCAGCCTTTTGGTCAGGTGAAATTCCTTCCGGGTACTCACCCGGGTGGCCGATGTAGTCATCTGACGCATCAACCCGAAGCGCACCCGAAACCCACCAGAAGGCCTCAAAAGAGGCCTTCTGGTGGCGGAGTGCATGGCAATGGGTTCAACCGGGGGTTGTGACCCTTCTCGGGGCTGCACCCTTTGAAGGGTCCGTCTGTTGATAGGAGGATTGGCATGTGGTGGTCGGCGTGGTCACGCCACCAAGAGCTCATCCCCGTTTTGCCGTCGCGGCGTAGATCCTCCCACGCTCGCCAGAGCGCTTCTAAGCGGCTGATCGCTTCACAGTGCCGCCACCACTCAGGGCACTATGTGTGCCCTCCCTGCACGTTCAGGTTGCGCCGGTAGTTCATTGCCAAATGTTCCTGTACAAAGAGATCCACTGTCGCGAACACCAACGAGGGCGCATCCTCAGCCGACGTCAACGCCGAGGCAGGTTCGGGAATACGGGTTCAGGGCACGGTCCATATCCGAAACTATACCGAAGAATCGTAAAAACTGGATCCATGTCGATCAAACCCAATCAATATAGGCGCAATAAGCGGGTTTAGATCAGATTGCTCGAAGCGCGGGCGGCGGCGGCGGCTGGTGAGTGACTCAGTGGTTTGCTCGCGTTTGATAGCCACAAATACGCCTCTGACTAGGCATTTTGTAACGCCGATAATTTACCTTATATCAAGTAAAGGCTGTCGGAGCTAGTTTCCGACACCGATGCCGCCGTTCGCCATTGCCTCGAGGTATCTCAGCTCTAGCATCTCCACCAGGTCATCAGAACTTCGAAGCGCTAAAAGGTCAGCGTTAGTCAAAACGACCAACCTGCACCCGTAGCTGGATGCCGACTGCGCTAATGAATGAGCATAGGTTGTATCCCCGGCGTTCCCTGAAAGTCCGTTCGCCGCGGCGATGATTGCCAGGTCGAACTTTCTTGTCATGCAAATAAACAAGAAGTAGCCGACGCTCTTGCTGTCAAGGGGGTGATCATAATTCTTGCATTCTACGAGAAAATGCCGAGGCAATCCGTCAAATCCACCGCGGTTGCCTACAGCAAGGTCAACCTGTTCAGCGCCGAAATAGCTCCGCTGGTTGGGTACTACGAGAGTGCCGGGCACCGATTCGAAGACATATTGAAGCAATGACTCATACTTCCTGCCCTTGGCATCGGCAGTGCCCGACTGAGCAGCCTCGGCAAGCATGCGCTTAACTTCTGTTGGGTCGAAGTTCCTCATAGCTTGTGGGCTGCTTCGTTGCGAGCACGCCACAGGATCTTCTCAAGCGAAGTCTCTGTCGCTAATGCCTCGAACATCTCATGAACACTAATGACGACGACGCCAGGTAAAGCCAGGGGACGCCCCATTGTGTGTCCCAATACGTCGAAGTAAAGCAGTAGACCGAGAGTTGCCCTTTCCCGAGCTACCATGCCCTGCAAGCGAAGCGCGGTCTTCTCTAGGTCGCGGAACGGACTCCTGCCTTTGACCTCTACGAGGATCGGACCAAAGATGAGCTGGGGCTTGGGCAATGACAGAACAAAATCGAAGCCTCGATCATCGTTGGTGGTCGGGGCAACCGCCACGCCGGTCCTGCGCAGCAGGTCTGCGACCCAGTCCTCGAGGGCTGCATGGAATTGAACTCCATTCAATGTTTGAATTCGGTTCAACTCCATGCGAGCGTCCACCGCCACGACTCTGCTTTGCGGTTTTTGACCGCCAAAATCGGACATCTTGAATGGCTGCCGCGCCCCTGCGAGAAACAAACTCAAGTGGGAATCAAGCGCATCCTCGGTGTACAGGCTTGCCCTCGCACTGTCCACTGAATGCTTGGCCAGCCTTGATATAAGGCCGTCGTCCTCGGTGAGAACAATCAGTGGTATTTGGCGTCCAATAGCAATGCCTATGTCAATTAGAACGGAATCGCTTACCTCGCCGCCTCCGACCTGCGGAACTGCAACTACAGCCTCAATCTGATCCCAAAACCGCGGCATTGACGCAGGTATCTTTAGAGACGTTAAGTCCAGCGTCGTCAGTTCTTGATTCTCGCGAGGATCGGCACCGTGCGCCCTAAGAACTTTTATCACCGTTGACGTATCGGCTAGCGGCGGAACTGCCAGATAAACCTGCACATGGACTCCAGTTGTGAGAACGAAGTCTTCACACCCTACTGCTAGTCAGCAAAGCGAAGGGCCCAGCCTCAGGATGTCGTGTCACCGCTCGGACGCGGCAGGTCCATCAGCGTAAGACCACCATGAAGAAGGCAGTGCCGTCACGGCGTGCCGCGCTACAACTAGTTTTTTCCTGCCGGCTGAAACTCATCGGGGCGCCACGCCATAGGGCCTTTAGGTGTATTCGAGGGCTGGAGCCGCCCTCGAATACACCCCGAAGGCAACTCTCGAACCCATGATCCCAAGTCCACGCAAGCGCGAGCGGTAGCATCTGCGTCATGGCCAGGCCGGATAACTATGAGGAACACGCGCTCGATGTTGGCACAGGGCTGACCGGCCTGAGTTTGGAACAAACTGGGCTTCGAACCCCGCATGGAGGACCTGACGGACAGTCAGCGGACCCAGCGGAACGCCGACGACCTTGAGTGGATGGTTTCAATCACGCCTGAACGGCGCGATAAGAGCCTCTTTCAGGCGAAGCTGTTGGCCGGAGCTCTCTGGGAAGCCTCCAAGGTCCTAGTGGACCAGCTTTTCGAGGATCTCAGCGGCTTGCGGAAACTCGGTCGGCCCGACTGACAGGACATCGCCGGTACCTTCGTTCTATCTGGTCTGCCGAGCAGATTCGCCGACGAATACGACGTCGGGTTCACGCAACGGTTCCTCGTCATCATGGCAGATATGACCGGTGCGCTCGTTCGCGGCTGGAACCAGCCGACGTGCGTCGCTCAAGAACTGGCACTACGCTGCCTGTTCGACCAGGTGGAAGTCATCCGCAACCTGTACGACCTGGACCTCCCGGAGGATTGGAGGGGGATGCTAGAAGCGAACCTGCTCCGTTGAGTTGATGTATTTGAACCTTGCCGGGCGCTAAACGCTCGGCCGCGTCGTGACTGTCCTGATCGACGATGACGTGCTGGATCTTTGAGTCGGTCATCATGAAGGAAACGCGCTCTGCTGGGTAGTCCACCGCCAGCGGCAGGTAGGAAGCATTTGCTTTGAGGATCGACCACACTGCTACGAGCAGGCGCTTTGATGGCGCCATGAACAGCCCCACGCTGTCGCCAGGTTTTACACCTGCGAGAGCGAGTGCGGTCCCAGCACGCTGCGCGAGATCCCACAATTCGCCAAAGGACAGTGCGCCCTCCTCGTCGATAACGGCTAGCGCATCTGGGGAGATCAACACTTGGTTATGAAGCATCTCGGTAAGGGTTTTGGGTGCGATAACAGAGGGCATGTGATCTCCAGGAGAAGTTGAAATGCAAAGCAAACTGATGAGTTTCTGTGTTACCCCAGATCGGGCTTTTTTAGATAACTTGTCCGAGGAGTGAGCCAGCCAGAGCCAAGACGAAACCCAGACATTGATTAAGCGATAGTGACTGATTTAGCAAACGTCCATCCCAGAACAGCTGCCGTCAGGGGGCTGAGGATGCCAAGCAGAGCCATGTTTGCTGGGGGGAGTATTCGCGCCCTCGGAACCACAGCGCATAGGCAAGCGCGCCGCCAATGATCGAGAGCCAGGCGTACCCTAGAACAGCTGACTGGTCCATGTTCCAGGTTCCGTGTGGATTTAGAACGGTGATGATCGCCAGATGCCCCTTGATCCATCAGTGCAGCTTCTGCAGGGTCCAGCTCGACGAACGCGCCGAGACGAACAGTACTGTCACTAGAGCTACGCCATGGGACGACTGCGGCTTGGCGGACCGAGCGGTGAGATTCAATGGCCAGGCGGACTTCATCCGTTTCCACCCGATGCCCATTGACTTTCACTTGGTCATCCAGGCGACCACAGAACTCGACTGAGCCGGATGGGCTTATCCTCGCAGAGTCCCCGCTCCGGTATACACGCACAACCTGACCATTGATGAGAGCTTCCACGAAGCGTTGGGCCGTTAGATCTGGTCGATGTAGGTATCCAGCGGCAAGCTGTAGACCTCCAATGCAGAGTTCCCCGGTGTGCCCCCGCTGGGACTGGTCTGAGAAGGTCGTCCAAAATGTATATTTGGCATCCAGGCACTGGTGAGCCGATGCTCACTGCAGGGGCATCAGGTATGTCCCCGCTTTCGATCTGAAACCAAGTCGCATTGATTGTCGTCTCAGTCGGGCCGTAGAGATTAATCAGCTGCACTTGGGGGAGTGCGTGAAGCAGGGCCCTTGCCAAGTGGGTGGCAAGGACTTCGCCGCCGCTAAAGATCTTCGCCAATGACCGGCATCGGGAGAATTGCCGGGTTTCCAATAACGCGGTCCACGGAGTCGGCACGGCCAATAACAGGTTTATTCCGTGTTTGACAACAAGGTCACATATGGCCTCTGGATCCCTGTGTGTGCCTTCCCGGCCGACAACAACTGTGGCCCCCGCGGCGTTAGCGAGCAGTTCCCATAGCGCTGCATCGAAGCTGACCGGGGTCTTGAGTAGGATTCTCTGCCCAGAGCCGAGTCCTGCTTTCCCTGCCAGAAAGGACATTTGGTTGACGATTGCACGGTGTTGGATGACAACGCCTTCTGGACGGCCTGTGCTACCCGAAGTGTAAATGATGTATGCGGGAAGCTCCTCGTGAACCACGTCTATTTGTGGTTCGGCTGCGCCAGTGATGAGTGCTAACCCCAGACGAGGAGAGAAAGCTACGCAGCGCTGAACTCTCACGCCAAGCCCGCACCTTTACTCGCACTTGGACTCGAAAAGAGGCGATACTAAAGGCCACTGGGCGGGGGCTATTCGCCGAACTTCACCGGCTCAGGATCGAAGATGTGGATGGACCCCCCATCGTCACAGCATGGCCTCCGAGCTTTTGCGTTCCGGAGCAGATCCGCATCATCAACCTTCAGGACCACCCTGCAAAAATCGGCAGTCTAGCCGTGCTAACGCGAGAGCACCTCAGTGTGCGGGAACACTATGGACCTAGGCTGATCAATATGTGAAGCGTTCTAGTCGGTGTACTCGCCGTTTTGTGATCATCCGGTCCCTTCTGGATGACTTTGAGCAGATCCCCGAGTACGGGAACACCGTCAGAGTGTTCGTCGAGCCACCTAATCCACGGTCCAGGATGGTCTCTTCCTGATCGGTCGGCGGCTGATTCCGTCTGATCGTAATCAGAGCGACCACCATGTTCAGGCGCCGCCCGTGAGATTCAGCCCGGACCCGAACCGCGGCATCCTCCTGGCCCGCGCTGAACCGGAAGGGTTCCCCCAGGCCGCGACTGTGCGGTTAGTTAGACAGTGGCACACCCCAGCGCAGTTTTGTGAATGCCGTCCCGCGTCTCACCGGTGTAGTTCATGATGCTCAATAGCCCGTCAGCATTCATTAGGTAGCCTTGCTGGCACAAAATCCCGATGGCTTCATCCTCAGCGGCAGCGGTGAGCCACCCGTGAATCTGCGTAGTGGACCGCTTGTCACGAGCCGCTGCCAGCGGCAAAGGGGGAGGAGGTCAACTTGTTTGCCTGCGTTTGTTTGTAATCTTTTCCACCGTTCCTTTCGGCAACGCCGTCATCACTTGGACGCGAAGTGAATTGGCAAGTTGGAGCTGGGGGACCGTGGAATACCGGAGGGAGCTTGCGAGTGAGGATATGCCGCGAAAGCCGCCAGTGGAGACTTGCCAAGAGAAGGGTGGACAGTATCCTGACAAGCCGAAACGGAACCGGCGTAGCCGCCCAGCGAATTCCACTCCGGAAGCGTCCCCGGGGACTCTCCGCTGGTCTTGAGCGGACAGATACTTTGATAGATCAGATCTAGACAGATCACGGTTGGGATCAGCAGGTAGACCCTTGAGGGTCAGGGCCTCTCAGCAGGCAGACTGGAATGTTGGTTCTCGCCCGTGGCGGTTGACGAGCTCATCGACGAGGGCGGTATTCACCACACGTTTACCACACGGAAACGATGAAATACGGTGACATTTCATGGTTCTTGCAAATCGACAAAACCGTCTAGATTCCGCAGATTTTCGGCACAATGCGAGGTTTTGGCAGGCACAAAAATAGTCCGTCCCCTGAGAAAAGGTCAGGGGTTCGATTCCCCTAAGCTCCACTGTGAAGGTCCTCTGACCTGCGGAAACGTTGGGTGGGAGGGCTAAGTTTCTGTCTTGAGACGGCTCAACCACACGGAAACCACACGCTTTCGGATGATTTGGGATCAGCCTTGGGTGTTGCAATCCGTGGGTCTGGGCGCATGAACTCGAGGTATTCCATGGGTGAGCAGAATCCCATCACGCGCTCCACGCCGGCACGGTTGTACCAGGACCTGTCGAATAGGACGATTTCTCCGCCGCTGGGTAGCACCGAAACATACCGCTGGAAGTACCACTGGGTCGATTCACGCTCGTTGGGCTTCTCCAGAGCAACGACCCGGGCACCACGGGGATTCAGGTTTTCCGTGAACCGTTTGATGGTGCCGCCCTTGCCCGCGGCGTCGCGCCCCTCAAACAGGATTGCGACCTTCTTCTCCGTGGACTTTACGCATGCCTGCATCTTGAGTAGCTCAATCTGCAGGACACGTTTGGCCTTTTGATACTCCCGCTCGGTCATCAGGACCTCATAGGGATGGTCCTGCCGCCACGTCTCATCCGCCGGATGGGGCAGGAACACTGACTCCTCATCCCCAGCCTCGGAGGTCCCGGTAGGTACCTCTACCCTTGCTCGGGGGGAGCGACGCTCAGGTTCCATACCCGTGTCAAATCTTGCCGCTTCCTCGCCTGCCGAGTTCACTTCGTCCGGCCCGGCGGCTGCTGTAGTTCCTGCGGAGGCACTTGCGGCCGGAGTGCTTGGCTTTGTGGTGCCTGCGGCGGGTTTGGGGCGTGGATGGGCTCACACGGCGGTGGTGGGTGCCTGCCCGGGCCGGTTGTCGGCTTCGGCCTTTTTGACGCGCTGCCGGTCAAGGTAATTCATGATGGGTGAGGCTGCAGCGCCATGCAACAGGATGGATCCGGTAACGGTAAGACCAACGACGGCCCACAGGTACCCGCCATCGGCAAAGTTTCCCTTCTCGAGGGCGTAGGCGATGTAGAAGAGAGATCCGATTCCGCGGACGCCAAAGAAGGAGATAACGGCGCGCTCCTGGGGCCCGGTCCTGCCGCGAGCCAATCCAATCCACCCGGTAATAGGGCGGATGACGAGCAGAATCACGGCGAGGGCCAGAATCTCGGTCCAGCCGACGCCCGCCAGCAGTCCTCTGGCGACTGCTCCGCCAAGCAAGACCAGGATGATTACGGTCAGAAGCCGCTCGATCTGGTCGACGAAGTTGTGCAAAACCCGGTGGTAGCCATGCGAGCGTTCGGCGGCGCGGATAGTGCACGCGCAGACGAAAACGGCGAGGAACCCGTACCCGTTGACTAGTTCGGCGGCACCATAGGCGAGGAACGTTGCGGCGAGCGCGGTGAAGCCCTCGGCGTTCTCGGAGAGTTTAAGGCGTTGCGCTGGGGCAGAGAAAAACAGGCGACCCAGCAGCCATCCTGTGCCAATGCCGACGATGAAGCCGGCCGTGAGTCGCCACAGGACATCGAGGAGGAGCCATTCGCCGATCCAAAGGTAAGGTGCGATGCCGGCGGTGCTCATCAGGATGGCGACGTAGACGAAGGGGAAGGCCAGCCCGTCATTGAGTCCGGCTTCGGAAGTGAGCGCGAATCGTGCCTCGTCCTCGTCCGTGCCTTCCTCATCCTCAGTGGGCTCACCAACTTGCACCTCGGAAGCCAAAACCGGGTCTGTCGGTGCGAGGGCCGCAGCCAGGAGGACGGCCGCGGCAACGCCGAGTCCGAGCATCCACCAGCCCAGGAAAGCGACGGCGATGATGGAAAGGGGCATGGTGATACCAAGGAGACGCCATGTGGTGGCCCAGCTTTTGAACCGAAATGGGCGGTTGATCGCGAGTCCGGCTCCCATCAGGGAGATTATCACGCACATCTCCGTCAAGTGCAGGGCGATCGTGCCGTGGGCGACCGGGTCGGGATTTGGCAGGACATCCAGGACCGAAAACGCCAGAAGGCCGGCGGCAAAGAAGACCATCGGCATGGATACCGGTACCTTGCCCAGCACCTTTGGAAGAATAGCGGCGGCCAATGCGGCCAAACCGGCAGCAGAGAATAACAGGGCAACGTTATCCACTACGGTCCCCCCGCATGACGGTTATGGCGCTAGTGGCTAGGACTACGCCGACAAACGGATCAGCTTTCACAACTGTTGGTTCTTTCTGTTGGAGCGAGTTGATAGGAACCTATTACCGGGATTTTAGGCAGGGACCGACACCCTGTTGCTCGGCCACGTACTGATCGATTAAAGCGGAAACTGCCGCGAACAGGAACTTTTCAGAACGTGGAGCGATGCGAATCAGCCGCCTTCGGGAGAAAGCTTTTCCACGCAGGGATTAAGACGACCGTCCTCCATGGATCCTCACGCTTGATTATGGTATTTCTTGTCTCCCGCGGCCGCCAGTCGTTCGAGAGGGCACCTTCACTCTCTGCAGCCTGCAGAAGAGCTTCCGGGGTGACCTATTGGGACCCCTCCAGTTGGGACCCCTTGATACCCCGCGGTAAAAGGCAGCATGCTTATCTTGTTGCCCTAGACCTTGGCAGCTGACACGTTGTGTGGCGGGAGTCCAAGGGGCCTAGATGCTACTCAGAATGGAACGGCTTACTGATGCTGACAGCTGGTTGGAACGAGGCGTAACGGTGTCAAGACCCCCTTGACGGTGGGCCTTTCCGCGAGTGGCCCAGTCCAGTCCACAAAATTTATTCGTGACTGCGTGTGAGGTTTTTTAGCCTACGGCGTCTTTACCGGGGGACGGGAAATCCGTTCCGCGTGAAGCCAGTTACCGCTGAGGCAGCGGAAGACTGACCCTCATCCACCATAGCTATCACAGCTAGGGATACCCGAATTTAGTAAGTCGACTTCCCAAATCGGGAAAAGCCTGTCATGGTTCAGGTATCGACCAGTTGCACCACATCCGGAGGTTATTTATGCAGGAAACATTGATGAGCGGGTTGGCCGCAGTGGTGGCATTCGTGCCGTTGCTGTTGCTTTTTCTCGTCATTCTTATCGTTGGGTTGCTGATCGCCAAAGCGATCTCGAAGGCACTGTCGAAGGTGCTGGAGAAGGTTGGATTCGACCGTTTGGTCGAGCGCGGCGGGGTGAAGAAGGCACTTGACAAGTCGTCTTTGGATGCCAGTGACATCATTGCGAAGATCTTGTACTACACCCTGGTCCTGTTCGTGCTGCAGTTCGCTTTCGGCGTCTTCGGCCAGAACCCGGTCAGCGATCTACTGGCTGGAATCATTGCCTTCCTCCCCAAGATCATCATCGCGATCATCATCGTCATCATCAGCGCGGCGATCGCTGCAGCAGTCAAGACTCTCATTGAGGGTTCGCTTGGCGGTCTGTCCTACGGCAAGGTGCTGGCGAACATTGCGAGCATCTTCATCATCGGCATCGGCGTCATCGCTGCGCTGAACCAGGTGGACATCGCTGTCACCGTCACCACCCCGATTCTGATCGCGGTTCTCGCGACCATTGGCGGGGTGATTGTCGTCGGCGCGGGCGGCGGGCTGATCAAGCCAATGTCCCAGCGCTGGGAAACCTACCTCACCAAGGCTGAGGAAGAAGCCCCCAAGATCAAGGAGCAGGCCCAGAACGCACCATCCGTCAAGGAGCAGGCGCAGCAGACGAAGGCCAAGGCCCAGCAGCAGGCACCTAAAGCCCAGCCTCAGGGCCCGGGCGCGCACCGCTACTAGAGTTACCCGCAAATCGCACTGTCCAGCACATCACCGAAATCTGATAGCAAGGAGCAGAATATGATCACGCAGGAAAATATCGACAACCTTTTGAGCAACGGCGGAAACGTCATCGACAGCGACGGCACCAAGGTCGGTTCAGTCGGACAGATCTACCTCGACGACCAGACCGGGAACCCCAGCTGGGTGACTGTAAAGACCGGGATGTTCGGCACTTCGGAATCGTTCGCACCCCTGGAAGGTGCCCAGGCGGACGGCAACGACGTCCGCGTCGGATACTCCAAAGACCAGATCAAGGACGCACCCCGGGTTGACCCCGACGGCGACCTAAGCGTTGAGGAAGAAGGCAGGCTGCACCAGCACTACGGCCTGAGCAGCCCCGGCGAGAACAACTCCTACGACGAGTCGCGCACGACCAGCGGCGAGCCAGGATTCCAGCCAGGCGACGAGCGCGTCGATCACGCTAGCGAGTCCGGCGTCGTGGGCCACGACACGTCCGGCCCCACCACCGACGACGCAATGACCCGTTCCGAAGAACGCCTGAACATCGGGACTCAGAGCCGGGAGACCGGCCGCGCACGGCTGCGCAAGCACGTGGTCACCGAGATGGTCACCAAGACCGTCCCGGTCAGCCGCGAGGAAGTCACTATTGAGCGCGAGCCAATCACTGACGCCAACCGCGATGCCGCAACCTCGGGGCCGGATATCAGCGAAGAGGAACACGAGGTGATTCTTCACGCCGAGGTTCCTGTCGTGGAGAAAGAAACCGTTGCGGTGGAGCGGGTCCGCATGGGCAAGGAAACCGTCACCGATCAGGAAACCGTGACCGAGGAAGTCCGCAAGGAGCAGATTGATACCGACACGGACGCTGATCTGACCACCGACGACAGCCGCCGGGACAACCGCTAGAAAATTATTCGACCCATGATGCCGGGCGGGTGCCGAACAAGTGCCCGCCCGGCACCACGGTCCATAATTTAGGAGTGATATATGAGTACCAGCGCAGGCTCGGCCCAGTCCCCGGACAACCGTCCGGAGCATAGCCGTACAGACGACACCAGCCCGAGACGTGTTCAGCGAGACCACGGTGACTCGCTCCGGCACAACAACAACACTGATGTAGACCACAACGCTGAGCACGACGTTCCGCGGGAGAAGGAAGAGTTTGGCGGAATCAAGATTGGTTCTGCGTTCTTCGGGTGGCTCACCGCTACGGGCACCGCGATCCTTCTGAGTGCCCTCGCCGCCGCCCTTGGTGCGGCGGTCGGCTCGGCAACCAACACCGACATCGCGGGAGAAGCAGCGTCGGATCCACAGACTGCCGGTATTGTCAGCAGCATCGTGCTGCTGGTCATCTTGCTGATCGCCTACTACTGCGGAGGGTACGTTGCCGGCAGAATGGCGCGATTCAACGGTATGAAGCAGGGCATCGCAGTGTGGGTCTGGGCCATCGTTATCGCCATCGTCGTAGCGGTACTAGGACTCGTCGCCGGAGAACAGTTCAACATCCTCTCGCAGATCAACAGCTTTCCACAGATCCCCGCGGGGGATGACCTGACCACTACCGGTGTTATTGCGGCATTGATCGCAGCGGCAGTGGCCCTCATCGGAGCGATCCTCGGTGGTCTTGCGGGAATGCGCTTCCATCGCAAGGTTGATAAGGCCGGTCTGCGGACCTGAGTCTCGGATGACGACAGGCCGCCGCGGCTCTGCCCGGTGAGGAGTGAGTAGTGCTGCGCTTCTCGCGGCTTGACGAATAGCAGAAGAAGACCAACAAAGGAGACAATAATGAAAATCGATAAGCAGCAGATCCTTGATCTCCTCAAGGGCCAGGGTGATAACGATAAAGCTGACCAGGCCGAGCAGGAATTGCCGGACCAGGTCGACACCGATAAGGACCAGGGCATGCTTAGTAAGCTAGGCATCAACCCCCAGGACCTCCTCGGTAAGCTCCCCGGCGGCCTCGGCGGCCTCGGCGGCTAAGGCGGCTAAAGAATCAGAGCCGCACCCAGAACCGAACCCCGCAACGGAACGAAGACTCCCGTTGCGGGGTTCTTTCTGCGCTGATTGTGCGCGGGTATTGCCCGGCTTGCGTGGGTGAAGGTAGAAGAATCTCTAGGAAAGTACGTCGCGGGGCGAACGCACAAGGTCGGTGCTTGACCCGATTCCACTGGGATCCTGGATCAGGGCCCGCCGCCGGTCATCCGGATTGTCAACCGAAACCTCAACGGACTCGCGGAGTAGCCACCGCTGGCGTTCGAGGGTTGCCTTTCGGTCGGGCGGAGCGAGACTGACCAGATCGCTCAGCGCTGACATGAGGCGACGGGTGATCTGAGGCGAAGCGGCGCCGGCCCTGCGGATCTCGTTAAAGGCCAGTTCGACGACGCCGTCCCACGTGAGTGAAGGCACCGATAGTCGCAGCTCGCCGTCGTCGTCCGCGTACTCCCCCGTGTGGAGGGGACGAAGGACGATGTGACGAAGAACGTCGTGGATTCGGTCGATGGCCTGTACTGCCGTCGTCGGATCCTCAAAGGGTCCGGACGAAACGGCGCCCAGAGCGACGTCGACGAGCAGGCGTAGGCCGTAGGCGACGTCCTGATTGAGGGTGCGTTCAGGGCCCAGCGCAACACACCGGCAAACCGCCGCTGAGTTCACTTTGTTGTTACTGCCGTGAATGCGGATGAGCGGTGCATCGGTCGGTACGAAATCGCCTACGGACCACAAGAGTTCGAAGGAACAGTCTGCGCTCTGAGCGAGCTTGATGAGTCGGGCCGAATTGAATTCGAAAAGAACTCCACTGCGCTTCGTGAGTATGAGCTGGTCATCGCGCTGCCGTTCCTCTCGGCCTGCAGGAAAAATTCTGTCGAGAGCGGCGAGGGTATCCTTGGCGACCCAGCCAACCAAGGCGGCAACACGCAAGGACTGGCCAATATGGTTGAGGTACCAGACCAGGGTAACAATGCAGGAAAGAACCAGCATGATGCTGACCGCCACAGCTAGCCCGGGTGCGGTGCCGCCCTCCGGTGCCGTCACAACCGTGCGCATTGTCAGCAGTGAGAAGGTAAAGGTCCCGGCGAAAAGTCCGATAGTGCACTGCGATGGCCGGTCCTGAAGGATCTGACGGACGATTCGGGGAGAGAAAGTACTCATCGCCAGTTGCACGACGAGGACGACCATGGAGAGTACCAGGCCCGTGAGGGTGAGCATAGCAAACGAAATCAGATAGAGGATTTGCATTGCAGCGGTAGCATCGCCGCTGATGCTCTGCGGCACTAGTTCACCTGTGGGGTCGATCGCGATGAAGGTCGAGGACAGGACTATCCCGCCAAGAATAAACAGCACTGGGATAACCCACATGCTTGTTTTAACCCAGTGTTTAACCTTAAACCACTGCATGACCCGATTGTACTGCCTTGGATCATGGCTGAGTGGACCGTCGCTCAGCGCTGATCCACTCAGCCATGATTCATCAGCTAGAGAACGGCGGCCTTGTCTCTACCCTTGTGCGCCGTGACATTCACGAGGACGGCAAGCTTCCGGAGTGGTGCTTCCAGCGCAATCTCGAGATCGGTTGCGATGTCCCGGTGGATACGGCGCACGATGTCCTGAACATCCGCACGGTCATCTACCTTCACGTCAATGTTGAGTTCAGGCGCGGTTGACGTTCCACGGAGTAGTACCGACGCCGACGTCACCCCGGGGAGGTTTCTGGTCCCATTCTCAACTGCTTCCGCGACGACGCGCGGTTCGCATTTGGTGTATCCGTCGATCCCGTCGTTGGTGTGCAGGCGGAAGGCCCGTGCCTGATTGCGCCTCGGGACCTGGGCAAGCAGCCATCCGAGGGCAAGCAGCCCAGCGGCTAGAGCGACGATCGCCACGACTATTGCTGCGATTTGATTGGCAAAGAGGTCTTGGAAGCCGGTTGGTAGAGCAGTCTGGTCTGCCGGGGCGGGCTGGATCCCGAGTCCAAGAGACCGGGCAAGACTCGCGGCAAGACCACTGGCCAGAAGGACACCGACGGCGCCAAGGACCAGTAGTACCAGACCGACGACCGCCAGCCAGAAGCGGTTGAGGCCGCCAGCAGTTTCCCTCATGAGTGGTTCCTTCCAAGAAATGAAGCGGGGCTATTACTTCGGACATGGGGTCGTTTGCTGACGGTAAGGCAGCTGACGGTGTGCATGCTAGTCCTCGCTGGTGCGGACGCGGACAACGACCTTGGGGATGGGGTCGAGACCGATGCGTTCCAGTTTGCGAGTCAACGAATCCCGCAACCTGTCCGAGAGGTCTCCCGAATCATGGAGCGGTGTCCTGACGATCACGTCGATTTTTTTGGCTGTGGCCCGGACGGAGGTGCTGTCCACGCCATCCGCCTGGTCGAGATGGGCGCTGGTGATCTTCGTAAGCCCGCGGCGGGATATGACTGTCTCCGACGATCGTGGGTCAGAGCCTGCCGGCCCTGACAGGCGCGCAGTGGTGTGCTTACCCGGAAGGAGTGCGGCGCCCAGTAGGACGATTCCAAGGATCAGGAACACTATTGCGGCCATCCACACTGCTGGGCTGTTCCAGGTCAGCGTTGAGAGGCCCTCCCGCAGGGGAGAAAGAAAAGCGGGCCACGAGCCAGTGACCAGTCGGCTGATCCCGATCCACACGGCTGCTGCAGCCAAACCCAAGAGCACGGCGGCCGTAATCGTGGCTGGCAGTGATCGGCTCGACCGTCGGCGTAGGGATTGGGAAGCTGGTTTCGGGCTCATTGGGGTTCCCTTCGGCTGTTTGAGTTGGACTGGCTCACCAGGACATCGATGTCGATATCTACCTGGCGCACGTCAACACCGCAGCGGCTGCTGACCTTTTCACGGATGTCCTGCCGAAGCCGATCAGTTGTCGCACGCAGCGGAGCCGGGTAGCGCACGCCAGCACTCACCTGGACGGAAGCGATAAGACCGTTCAGCTGGACTTTGACCCGCGGGCGGGCATCTTCGTCGCTGTGTCCGCCAATACCGAGGAACCCGCCAGTCGATCCGCTGACGCCGGGTACTTCCGACGCAATCTGACCTGTGATCTTTTCGATGGCCTTCTCTGCGATGGTGAGCGTGCCGCGTTCCTCGGGGTTGGGGGTACTGTTCCGGATGCGCTTGCGCGATTGCGGTCCGCCCTGGCTTTCAGCGGAGTTCATCGGCGCGAGCTCGAGCGGCCGGTCAGAGCACCGATGTCGAGCTTGCCGTCAATGATTCGCGCCACAAGCAGGCCGACGGCGCCGAACACGGCGACGATGAGGAATTCGGAAAAACCGCCGAACGCCGCGGCCCAGCCGAGGACGAGGCCGACAAGCAGCCCCATAGCTGTTGTACTCATGATTGATACCTTCCATCTTGCAAAAGTAGTGCTGCAGGGTGACTACACGAATGATAAGGGCCGGCCGAGACCACGAGGCGCTGGGGGCAGCCTCGGAGGGTGGCCCAGTCTAGAGGTCCCCACCGACGTCGGACGACAGTGAAGACCTCTAGAACCGTTGTTACTGGAGTTCGCCGCGACCTGAGTCGCTGCTCTCTTTCTGGTCATCCTCGGGGAGGTGCACGTCGGTCACGTTAATGTTGACCTCGATGACCTCTAGCCCGGTGGCATCTTCAACAGATGCGATGACGTTGCGGCGAATCATCTGGCTTACCTCGACGATGGAGGCGGTGTGTTCGACGACGATCGACAGATCGATGGCGGCCTGGCGCTCGCCCTTCTCAACGCTCACCCCGCCGGCGACGTTGGTCTGCGAGCCGGGAATACGCTCCGAGAGACTGCTGAATGCGCGGCGACCGGCGCTGCCCATGGCGAAGACCCCGGGGACCTCGCGGGTCGCGATGCCGGCGAGCTTCTGCACGACTGTCTCGTTGATGGTGGTGTTGCCTTGATCCGTCTGGAGCGGGCCCACGTTCTTGGCCTGTTTGCTGTCCTTGGACTGCTGCTCTGCCTGACGCTTCTGCTCCTCGCCGGTGGCTGGAACGACATCCGAGCGTCGTGCTGTGGGGTTCTGATCGTTTGACATATAAATCCAATCTACTCATCAAGAGATTTTGCGGTACATGGGGTAAGACGCTGCGATCACCCAAAACGTCACGCGTTCTGCCCAACTTATTTCTGGAGGCATGGGCTAGCTTTAGGACTGTGGGGTGACTGTGGCGGCTCCTTGAGAAAGTGTCATAGGCTTGTCCAGGTCTCAGCCAGTGCAATGTCACAAGCCGTGTCGAGCTTGAAATCGCAACTCAGCACTTTGAGCGGCAGTATTAGTTCGTCACGACAGCGTCATTAGAGGAGGGGCCGCATGGATCAGGCTGGCTACCGCGACGAGCCGAAACGCGGCTCGGGTTCTGGCGAGGACCGCGACGTTGGATCCGGATCCGGTGATGCGTCTGATCAGGGACCCTCCCTGGAGAGTCTTGTGGCGCAGGAGCCGGCGTCTCTTGTCGGCAGTTCTCCTGCCACCAAGGATTCGGTGGAGGCCGCGGCTGGCGGCGATGCGACCGAGGGCAGCAACGCGTCCCCGCACCAGTCCTGGAGCGACTCTGTGGGGGTGTCGCTGGACGAGCTCGATGAGTTGACGATTGTATCGCGGGCTCAGGATGGGGATCCTCAGGCATTTGAATGGTTGATCTCCGCCTATCAGGGTGGCATTTACAGACTGGGTTTTCGGATGCTGAACGATAGGACCGAAGCCGAAGACATTGTGCAGGAGACCTTTATTTCAGCCTGGCGGACCCTACCCAAACTGTCCGCCCCTCAAGCTTTCGTCCCGTGGCTCTACCGAAACGCAACCAATAAATGTCTGGACGCGTTGAGGAAGCGGAAGAGACGGCCAGCGGATCCAATGGATACCGCAGAACTCGAGTCCGCTAGTGGCCTTGGGGCGCGCGACGCGGTGAGCGTCAGTCGGTCCATGGATCCGGCGCAGGAGTATGAGAACCACGCTCAGATGCGGGCTTTGGCAGATCTGCTGCCTACTGTGCCTCCTGGTCCGAGAGCGTGTTGGTTGCTCCGTGAGGTCCACGAGTTTTCCTACAGCGAAATTGCGGCGATCATGCAACTCCCGGAGAGCACCATTCGTGGACGTATTGCCCGGGCTAAACGATCGTTGGCAGAAGGGATGGAGTCATGGCGTTGAATGATGACCGCCCGCGCCTAGGCTGTGGCCGGGAGCTCGATGACCTGTGGTCGGTGATTGATGAGCCTCCCACCGCTCATGAGCGGGCTTGTGGTGAGTGCCAGAGCGCTCGCGCAGCCCTTCACCACCTTGCGGCGGTGACCGAGTCAATGCGAGATCGTGACCGGCAAGATCCCGATCTTCAGCCGGGGGCCCGCGTCAGGGAGGCAATCATGATGGTTGCCCGAGCAGAGATCCGCCGGGGCCGTCGGGCCCCCCTCGATACCACTGCTCTGGGAACAATCGACATCAGCGAGCAGGCGCTGAACGGTTTGATCCGCTTTGCCGCCTCAACCTTGCCAGGGGTCCACGCCCGCAGATGTACGATCATCACTCCTGGGACCAAGCCCTCCTCCACCGATCCCGTTGACGTCGCAGACATCCGAATAACGCTGCAGGTAGCGCTGTCTTCGACGGTGAAAATTCCGGCGACGATGAAGTTGCTCCGCGAACGGATCGGCTCGGTTGTGCAAGGACAAACCACAATTTCGATGAAACAGATCAATGTGATCGTGGAGGACCTTTACGATGTCTGATCAGGCGATGGAAGGGCGACTACTCGATCTCGAAGTGATCGCGGATATGCTGACCGAATCGCTCGGGAGTCAACCGGGTTTATTGCGGCTGGAGCCTACGGTCCGCAGCGTCATGAAACGGCTGAAGATCGCGTCGGTCAACACGTTTCACCAGACGCTCCGTTCCACCAGTCCGGATCCGATCGTGGCAACCCGCGATGGCATGGTCCTCTCCCTCACTGATGGAGTGGTCAATCTGCATCTCGACATCGCGACGGAGGTTGGACACCCAGCGCTGAGCCTTGCCCGGGAACTACAAGCCATCGCCGCTGAAACCATTCAGCGTGGCGGCCTCGCCGTCGGGCATATCAACGTCACCATCCTGGCCATCGAAGGAACGCCGTTGGTCGGGAACTAGGTCACCTGCAGCCCATAGCCGAAAGGCCGTCACCTCCGCGCGGCCGGGACCGCTCCCCGAGCGTTTGGGAACCTGGCGCCGTGTGGCTAGGCGTCGACGACGATCGCCGTCACCACTGGTGTCCGGTTGTAGAACCGGCGCATCCAGGAAGCGGTGGCCCGCTCGATGACGTCCTCGGGATCATTGGTGCCACCGTTGCGCCCGCCGCCCGGGTTGACCAGGGACTTCTCGATCGCGTCGGAGGCCTTGTCGAGATCATCCTGGCTGCATTCGAAGCCCTTGGTGAAGAATTCGAGGGGCTCAGCCACCTCGCCGGTCTTGGCGTCGATGATGGCGAGAACCGTCACGGCGCCCTCCTCCGCGAGCCTGCGCCGCTCCTCCAGCGTGTCCTCGGTGGTGTGGCCCACGCTGTCGCCGTCGACAAAAACCAGTCCGGCGGGAATCTTCCCCGAGATGGTGGCCTTGCCATTGACCAGGTCCACTGTGACACCATCTTCGGCGATGAGGACTGACTTTGGGTCGACGCCGGTAGCGACGGCGATAGCCTCGTTGGCTTTGAGGTGACGCCACTCGCCGTGCACGGGCATGACGTTGCGGGGCTTGACGATGTTATAGCAGTAGGCCAGCTCGCCTGCACTGGCATGACCGGAAACGTGAACCTTCGCGTTGCCCTTGTGGACCACGTTGGCGCCGAGCTGGGTGAGGGCGTTGATTACACCGTAAATGGCGTTTTCGTTTCCGGGAATCAGTGAACTGGCCAGCAGGACGGTGTCGCCCTCGCCGATGCGGATGGCGTGGTCGCCACCGGCCATCCTCGACAGTGCTGCCAGCGGTTCACCCTGTGAACCGGTGCAGATGAGGACCACCTTGTGGTCATCGGACTGCTGCAGTTTCTTGAAGTCGACCAGGATGCCGCGGGGGATGGTCAGGTAACCCAGTTCGCGGGCGATGGTCATGTTGCGGACCATTGAACGGCCTACGAAAGCCACCTTGCGGTGGTGCCGGTGCGCGGTATCGATGACCTGCTGGATTCGGTGGATGTGGCTGGCGAAGCTGGAGACGATGATGCGGCGGGGTGCGGTGCGGAACACCGTATCGATTGCCGGTAGCAGGTCTTTTTCCGACGTGGTGAAGCCGGGCACGTCTGCGTTGGTGGAGTCGGTCAGGAACAGGTCAACGCCTTCAGTGCCAAGGCGCGCAAAGCCGACGAGGTCGGTGATCCGACGGTCAAGTGGGAACTGGTCCATCTTGAAGTCACCGGTGTGGAGGACCATTCCGGCGCTGGTGCGGATGGCTACGGCGAGGCTGTCGGGGATGGAATGGTTGACGGCGAGGAACTCCAGGTCGAACGGACCCATCGGCTTCCTGGCGCCTTCCTCGACCTGAATGGTCTTCGGGTTGATGCGGTGTTCCTTAAGCTTCGCCTTGATGAACGCGAGCGTCAGACGCGAACCGATCAGGGGGATGTCAGCCCGTTCTTTCAGGAGGTAGGGGATACCGCCGATGTGGTCTTCATGGCCGTGGGTCAGGACAACGCCGACGATGTCGTGCAAGCGGTCCCGGATCGCTGAGAAGTCCGGGAGGATGAGGTTGACGCCGGGATGGACTTCCTCGGGGAAGAGGACGCCGCAATCGACAATCAGCAGTTTGCCGTTGAACTCAAACACGGTCATGTTGCGACCGATTTCGCCGATCCCGCCAAGGGCGACAATGCGCATGCTGCCCTTCGCCAATGCTGGCGGAGCGTTCAGGGTGGCCTTGTTATTCACAGTAGTTACTCGTTTTCACTTGATATGTGCGAGCTGCGGGTGGCCGCAGCGTGGCCGTGACCGGCCGAAATCTTGTGTCTCTGTTTGGCGCCGGCGGTCAAGCCTGACACCGGGTAGCGGGAGACATCCGCTACTGCGCGCAGTAGGTGTCCCTCGGGGATGAGTGCAGCGAGCGCCGCGGCGTCATCGGGCAGGCGCTGACATGGCCTGCGGTCATGGTGAGGGAGAAGTCCACTCATTCACCTTACTGGAAGGTCGGCGACCCTGCAGTATTCAGGATAGGAGATGACTTCGGAGGGCCTCGACCGCCAGGGCCTGGCCGTCCCGCGGCGCGCCGCCTGAGACGGTCATCGTGGCTACGGTTACTGCACCAGACCGTAAAGCGGGAACGATCCGCCTTGTGCAGCGAAGATGCTGGTCGCGAACAGGGGTCATTTTTTTGTCGGCACCCCACTGGGCTGGGCGCGGAGGCTAACCAGGCAGGACGGTTCCGGGTACCGGGCCGCAGGATTTCGACGGCGCTGGGTAACCTCCGGTCGGTGCCGAGTGTGAGCAGCCGGCGTTTACCTGCTTCACGGAGTCCATTGGACACAACTTACTCTCCGAGGGTCGCCAGAGACCTGGCGCCCTCGGAGAGTAAGACCTGATGCGGTACCGGGTTAGAGCTGGCAGCCGCCAAGGCTCCGCTGGACGCCGTCGACCCGGTACACGAATGCGGCCATCGCTTCGCGGGTGATGTTGTCTAGGGGGCGGAAGGTGTTGTCGTTCCAACCGGTGGAAACGCCGGACTGCTTCATCCAGGCGATTTCCCTATAGAACTCGGTGCCCCGCGGCACGTCCCTGAATGGTGCGGTGGACGGAGCAGCGAACCCTGCGGCGCCGCCCAGGTTGCAGGCGTCAGCGGTGTAGCGGAACATGAACGCCGCCATGGCGTCGCGGCTGATGGGCTGCAGTGGGCGGTAGGTGCCATCGCCCCAACCGGTGGAAAGTCCCATCGCTGACATCCACGCGATTTCCTTGTAATACATGTTGTTGGTTGAGACGTCCCTGAACGGGCTCCGTGCCGGCGCGTTGAAGGCAGGGCTCCCTGCGTGCCGGTAGATGAATGCTGCCATGGCGTCACGGTTCATGGTGGCGGCGGGACGGTAGGTGCCGTCCTTCCAGCCGGTGGTGAGGCCGTTCGAGTAGAGCCATTCGATTTCGCCGCGAAAGCCTGATGCGGCGATGTCGCTGAACGGCCCGCGCGTGTCGATGGTCCCCGCATCGATGGTGACAGTCGCTGCGCTGGTGGACAGCGAGTTGATGGTGACCTTGGTGCCAGCAGCTGTGGTGAAGGTCTTGCCAGCCTTCCAGGCGTGGTTCGGTGCGTAGTAGCCAGCGAACGGCCTGGTGGAAGGCATCAGGATCAGTGAGGCGTTCGCGGCGGAGCCGCCGAGCTGCACAATCTTGACTCCGAAGTTGCCGTTCACTGCCAGATCGCGGTCGTAGCCCACCGGTGCCCGAAGCTCAAGGTAGTAGACCTCACCGCTCTTGGGATCGGTGAACCTGACCGCCCGATTGGAGGCCGTGCCAGCCCAGGGTTTCAGGGTGTAGCTTTTGCGGCCCGAGGCGACACCGACGTTGCGGATCTCGTCCCCGCGACCGAACTTGCCGTAGTCCCAGAAACTGGAGCTGATCACGGGTGTCTGGAACCATTGGGCGGACCCCATGAGGTCCATCGTGTCGGCGTACTCGCGGATGTAGCAGGTGCTGTCAGTGAATCGGCCGTTGGTGACGCCGGTATCCGAGGCGCCGCTTCCGCACTGCAGGGCGTCGGCGTGCATCAGGCCGAGCACGTGGCCAAATTCGTGGGTGACCACGTTGGTAGTGAAGTTACTGATCTGTGGCATCAGGATCCGGCCGCTGGTGCCATTGCTGCTCCAGCCGTAGCCGAGGATGCCACCGGGCAGTGCTGACGGGATGAACACGACAAGGGCTGTGTAGGGGCTGTACGTCCAGCGGAGTTCGCTGGTGACCTGGTTCATGATGTCGTTGTAGGACCAGTTGGAGCGCGCTTTGGACTGGTGTCCGGCTACCTGGGAGGTCACCGACAAGGAGAGCCGGTTGTTCGACATCGACTTCCAGTAGTTATTTGAGACGTTGACGGCGTTCACAGCGTTGGCCATCGAGATTTCGTTGGCGTTGTCGGCGAGCTTCACTGTGACCAGCTTTACCTTGATGGCACCCGTGCGTTGCGCGGGCTCCACGGTTGCCGGAACATCCTGTGGCTCGGCGCTCGCGCCGCCCTCACTCTGCAGTTCCAGCGGCTGCCCGTTGGTTTCGAAGTCGTAGCCAGATTCGTAGGTGTGAATCGAGCGCGGCGTCCCTTCGACGGGTTCGACGATTGCCTTGTCTTCGGGTGCGACCGGCGCCGCCGAGGCAGGCGCAGCGGTCAACGTGGGTAGGGTTGATGCCAAGAGGATCAGGCCGGTCAGGGCCGCGGCGGATCGCCTGAAGACGCGCATGTGTTTTCCTAACTCAACCGGGGCGAGAGACTGACCGCTTTGCCGCAGATCCCGGGAGGTCCTACACAAAACAGGTTCGGCACGAACAAGTGCCGAACCTCAGAAGGTCACCTCAAAAGTATAGATTTGCGACTACTACGGGAACCGCCCCAAATTGACAAAGGCTTTCCGAAATACCCGAAGGATTGACGCAGGTTTCGCCTAACTCAGGACGCTTTGTCCGAGAACCACCAGTTGGACACGCCGGAGGGCGGTAGCGCCGCGGAGCGCTTGGCGCTCAGCTTTGTGACGACGGTGGTGGGCGCGGAACACGTTGTCGGGTGTGAGCGTGTGAGGAGCATCCGGGCGACGGCCAGGAGCCAGGCGGGAATGGAGACCAGGATTGCAACGGTGAGCGCATACATCGCCAGGAGCGCGTGGACAGGTGAGCCGAACAGGCTCGCGATGAAGAAGCTGCTTCCCAGCCAGGCCCAGAGCCAGAACAGAAGAACCGCGTAGACCAGCGCACGAGCACGCCGGTACTGCAACGGATAATTCATCCGCTGGTGCTCCATTCGCTTGATCCCTTGTGGTCAATGAAACCCCCGGAGGCGGGTTTCAAATTTGATCCTAGCCCCAAAATCAAACACTTGAACGTTTTATCGTCGATAATATAGTGTGGCCGGAAATAAAGCCGAAAGAATTTGAGCAACTCGTGCCCACTGTGAGCAAGGTGGTCCCGTCTACGCGCTGGATTTCCCCGGGTTCGGGGGAGCCTCCCACTTGATCCCAGTCAGAGACCCTAGAGCAGCCGGACGTGGTCGGGGCTGAGGTCCTCCACTTTATTGACGCCGAGCAGCTGCATGGTCCGCGCGGCTTCCTTGCTGAGGATCTCGATCGTCCGGTCAACACCCGCCTGTCCTCCGGCCATCAGCCCGTACAGGTAGGCGCGACCGATCAGGGTGAAATCAGCGCCGAGCGCCAGAGCCGCCACAATGTCACCGCCGCTCATGATCCCGGTGTCCAGCATGATGCTGGTCTTGCCCTTTAGAGCCGCAGCGACGTCGGGCACGAGATGGAGCGGGATCGGGGCCCGATCCAGTTGGCGGCCGCCGTGGTTTGACAGCACCAGCCCGTCCGCGCCGTGGTCGACTGCCCTTTTGGCGTCGTCGACGGTCTGGATCCCCTTGACCACCAGGTTGCCCTTCCAGACGTCGCGGAGCCAGTCGAGGTCCTCATAGGTGAGGGTGGGATCGAACATCGAGTTGATCAGGTCTGCCACAGTGCCCGGGTAACGGGACAGCGAGGCGAAGGCTAGCGGCTCATGCGTGAGGAAGTTGAACCACCACGCCGGTCGGTAGGACGCATCCAGCACCGTCTTCGCGGTGAGGGCGGGCGGGATGGTGAGCCCGTTCCGCACATCACGGAGCCGTGACCCAGCAACCGCGGTATCGACGGTGACCATCAGGGTGTCGTTGCCCGCCTTGGCTGCGCGATCGATCAACTCCATTGACCGGTCCCGGTCGGTCCAGAGATACAACTGGAACCAGTTGCGGCCGTTGGGCGACGACGCCGCAACATCCTCGATGGAGGCGGTGCCCATGGTGGACAGCGTGTAGGGGATGCCCGCGGCCTCCGCCGAGCGCGAGCCGGCATACTCGCCCTCAGACTGCATCATCCTGGTGAACCCGGTGGGGGCAATCCCGAAGGGCTGGGCTGACCGTTGACCCAGGACCGGCACCGATGTGTCCACCGTCTCGACGTTGCGGAGAATCCCCGGCCGGAACTCAAGGTCAAGGAAGGCGCCGCGAGCCCGGCGCAGGGTGATTTCGGCCTCGGCCGCTCCATCCGTGTAGTCGAACGGGGCGGTCGGGGTCCGTCGCTTAGCAATATCCCGCAAGTCCCAGATAGTGCTGGCCCGCTTCAGCCGGGCAGCGGAGCCCAGCTCCGGCCTTTTGAACTGCATTAGCGGCGCCAGGTCCTTAACCTTCGGGATGCGTCGTTTAAGTGCTGGGGGAATCTGGGAAGGCATGACGTCCTCGCTTCACTCTGGGTGTGGTCGGACCACACGTCTTCTGGTGGACTCTACCGGCCTGTGGTTCGGTCGCGCAAGCCTCTTTTTCATGTACTTCACTGTGGCCCCTCGCCTGTGGTCGGACCACTGGCTAGCATGGGTCTATGCGTAACCACGAGCTGGTGTTGTCCTGGATCGAAGCTGAGCTGGCGGCCGGCCGGCTTGCCGTCGGCCAGCGCCTCCCGGGCGAGCGGGCGGTGGCCGAACAACTGAACGTCTCCCGCGCCTCGGCGCGGGAGGGCATCCGCGTCCTTGAAGCGATGGGGGTGGTGCGTGCCGGGGTGGGGTCCGGGCCGGGCGCCGGGACAGTGGTCACTGCGAACCCAGCCGTCGCCCTTGGCTCCGCCCTCCGCTTCCATGTGGCAAGCTCGCATCTCCCGGTGGAAGACATTGTCCAGACCAGGCTGCTGCTCGAAACCTGGGCTGCGGGCCAGGCCAGGGCGAGTGCGCCGTCGATTGCCACCGCCGAGGGGCTCCTCGATGAGATGGACGCACCCGGCGTGGCGACCGAAGAATTCCTGCGCCTCGATGCGCTGTTCCACGTGGCGGTCGCCGAAGCTGCCGGCAACGTGCTCATCGGCGCCATGATGTCCTCACTTCGCGGGTCGATCGAGTCCTACACGCTCCGGCTCACCAGCCGCCTGCCGGACTGGACGGCCACCGCTGATCGCCTGCGCTCCGAACACCGGGCCATCCTTCAGGCGATTCTGGCGCGGGACGACGACGACCCCTCGCCGGGGTTGGCTGCGTCGACGCTGATTGCCTCGCATATTGAGGGCTTCTACCGTGAGGCCGGTCTGTAAATGGGTGGGCGTCACCCGTGCGATCTATCGAAGGAGGGGCTGGACTGATGAGCTCAATGGACATCCTGAAGGAAGCTTTCGGGCGGCTTCCGGACGCTGTACGCCGCGCAGCGATGGGGCTAGACGCGGATCAGCTGGCGTTTCGGCCCGCACTCACCGGCGGCGGCGCAGGGAACTCGGTGGCCTGGCTGATCTGGCATCTGGCGCGGGTTCAGGATAATCACCTAGCCGACGCCGCCAAGGCGCCGGAACTGTGGACCAGCGGCGGCTGGTCGGGGCTGTTCAACCTGAACCTCGACGATTCGGATACCGGGTATGGGCACACCTCTGTCAAGCACCGGGTTTGGTGGAGGGCTTGTTAGACCCGTTCCATCATTTTGATGGTCGGGAGTTTTGAGTAGTAGATGGTTTCGGCTTCCACCGGTGGTCGGTAGCCGATCTCGCTGTGCAGGCGTCGGTGGTTGTACCAATCGATGTATTCCGCGACGGCGATTTCCAGGTCATTGATGCTTCTCCAGGGCCCCTTGTTCCGAATCAATTCGGCTTTGAACAGCGAGTTCAGTGCCTCGGCCATCGCGTTATCGTAACTATCGCCCTTGGCACCGACGGAGGCGACTGCTTCGGACTCAGCGAGCCTTTCTGTGTAGCGGATCGCACGATATTGAACTCCTCTGTCGCTGTGATGGATGAGCTGGGAGACGTCTTTCCCGGCGTACCGGCGGGTCCACAACCCCATCTCCAACGCATCCAACGCCAAGGTTGTATGCAGCGTTGTGGACAGCTGCCAGCCGACGACCCGGCGGGAGAACACATCCAGGACAAACGCCGCATAAACCCATCCGGAAAACGTGCGGATGTAGGTGATGTCCGCGACCCACAAACAATTCGGTGCCAGCGCCGTGAACTGACGACGGACCAGATCCGCTGGCCGGTCCGTGCAGGGCCCTGGCACTGTCGTCCGCGGGGCCTTGCCCCGGTGCACCCCGTGTAAACCAGCGTGGCGCATGAGGCGTTCCACCGTGCACCTGGCTACCCGGTGTCCTTCACGGTTCAGGGCCGCATACACTTTCCTCACCCCGTAAACACCGTAGTTCTCTCGGTGCACTCGGATGATCTGCTCCGTTGTCACAGCGTCCGTGATGGAGCGTTTGGACTCCGGACGGGCTTTGGCTGCGTAGTACGTTGATGGGGCGATCGGCAGCTGTTTGCAGATCGCCCCGACCCCGTATTCGCCCTTGTGCTGATCGATGTAAGCGATCATCGTCGCGAGGGGCGGTCGAGCTCCGCCGCGAAGAAAGCCGACGCCGATTTCAGGATCCCGTTGGCCCGGCGCAACTCAGCGACTTCACGCTCGAGCTCCGCCAGCCGGGCAGCGTCATCAGTCGTCGTCCCAGGCCGCACACCTTGGTCGATCTCGACGGTACGCAACCAGCCACGGATTGTGTCCGCCGGGATACCTAGTTGAGCGCCAATACGACTACACGCACCCCGCCGGGCACTAGGGTCCTTCTGCGCGTCCATCACCAACCGGACCGCGCGCTCACGAAGCTCATCCGGATACTTCCTCGGTGCTGCCATAAAGGCTCATCCTTTCAAGGAATCAACACCCTCCATTAAACCCGGGGCGGTTCACCTCGGCTCAGGTGGATGAGGTGCGGCCCGGTTCGTCGCAGCTGCTGGTGGACTATTACGACGCCGTTCACTCCCGCACTATGGAATACATCACCGGTCTCGGCGAGACGGACCTGGACCGGATCGTCGACACCTCGTGGGATCCGCCCGTCACCCTCAGGGTCCGGCTGGTCAGCGTGGTCGAAGACTGCCTGCAGCACGCAGGACAGGCGGCCTACGTGCGCGGGATGCTGAGCTAGGTGGTCGATACATCCAAGTCCCGAACGGGATCAGGTCAGGCCGGTTTCCCGGAGCGTGATGTTCAGCCGGCCTTTAAGGCCAAGTGCCGGGTCGGCCGTCCCCGGGTGGGTTTTCAGCACCCCGTGATACGCGAACCGGGATGCGCCGCCGAACACGAACAGGTCGCCGGACTCGAGGGTGATATCGGTCCAGGGCTTGTTCCTGGTCTCGGTATTGCCGAACCGGAAAACGCATGAATCGCCGATACTCAGGGAAACCACCGGTGCGGGTGAACGCTCGTCTTTGTCCTGGTGCATGCCCATCGCCGCCGCGTCGTCGTAGAAGTTGATGAGGGCGGCGTCGGGTGCGTAGCGGTCCGGGTCGCCGTAGGCTGCTGCCACCGCATCGCGGCCCACCTCAGCCAGCCAGTCGGGGAAGCCAGCGACCTGGCCGCCACCGGCGTCGTCGGCGGTCCTGGTGTAACGGTATGGCTGCCAGTGCCAGCCCAGGCACACGGTCTTCACCGACATTCGCGAGCCGTTCGGCATGCTTGCGGCCCGCATTGGCACGGGTCCGGCGGCCCAGCCGCGGCATGCCTCAACCAGGTCCCGCTGCCGGTCCAGGGTGAGCCAGCCGGGGAGGTGGACGGCGCCCGGCGCCGGGTCGGTACGCTCCCGCGGCAGTAACGAATCCATGCCCTCATTGTCGCCGATTCGAGTGGAGAAAGGCGGGTGCGGTGGTCCAGAAAGTGAAGTCACCTTGGTTGAGCGGCGAGCCGGACGGATTTATTTCCGGCCCCGTCATGAGCCGGAAACAGCTGCGGTGCTCGAACTCTCCCGGAATTTCACCATTGGCCCGTATTGCTGGGCGATCTCGATTGCCGTTTGATTCTCGGTTAGCGGAACGTCCGCCGCCTGGCGGAACACTGTAACCAGCACCGCGTTCACCGAGGTATCGAGGCCTACACTCACGATATCTTCGGGTCCGGTCATCATGTAGCGCTGCACGATCTCCATTTTAGCGATGTCCAGTTCGGCCCACGAATAGTCGACAGGGACGGATTCGGTCAGGGTCCCCGCAGGATCCGTTTTTTGCAACAGCGTTTCAAGGCCAGCTACGGCCGGGTCCTCCGGCAACGCGACGCCAATGGTCAGAACTGACCGGTCCTCCGAATAGTAGGCTCCGGAGAAAACGGTCGGGTAGTCCAATAGGTAGGTCTGAACCTGATGGTTGATTTCGGAAAGCTCAGCACTCTCCGACCCTCGAAACTGAGGCTCCAAATAGACAATGACCGGCGACGCGGCGGTGGCTGGGCTGCCGCCGGCCGGTGACGGCGCCGCGCTTCCGTTGCTCGCCGACGGCGGTGCCGAGACCATGCCGCCGCACCCGCTGGCCCCCAGCACAAGCCCCACCAACCCGGCCATGATGCGAAGCGTGCGGTGAATGCTCTACCAGCTCCTACCCGTCGGGGAGGGAGCAATCCAGGTATCCCTCGTAGCGAGAACTATCCGGGGGCCAACAGGGGCTGTCAATAGTCGAAACTCCCCCACGGTCACGACCCGAGCAGCCGCAGCACCTCCCCGTCGGGTACCGGTTCAAAGTGTCGGTAGGCTTGCCCCACGGAGCCGAGCGTGACGGCGTCCCAGAGCCAGAACGTCCGATCGGCCACCGACCGAACGCCGGCCAGGGACTGTCCCAGGAAGACCGGTGCCGCGACAATCAACTCGGCCGGACGGAGCCGGCGGACCGCATCGATAGCGGCCCGGAGGGTTGCCCCGGTGGCCACGCCGTCGTCGGCCAGCACCACAGTCCGCCCGACGATTTCCACCGGCGGACGCCCCGCCCGGTACAACACATCGCGGCGCCCGAGCTCGATTCGTTCGCGGGCGGCTGCCTCCCGGAAGACGGCTTCGCCGTCGCCCGCCAGCCCCGCAATCACCGGCCCGTTGCGTACCGTGCTGAGACTGCCGCCGATGGTCGCCACGGCGCCCATCGCCAACTCACCAAATCCGGGCATCCCCACTTTGCGGACCAGAACGACGTCGAGCGGACATCCCAATGACAGCGAGATTTCGGCGGCCACCGGCACGCCCCCACGGGGCAGGCCGAGGACCAACAGGCCGGGGGAGCCGGCAAGGCGGAGGAGGTCACGGGCGAGTTGGCGGCCGGCGTCCTGCCGGTCGTCGAATCTGCGGGGTACAACTGATTTGCTGCGCATGATGTGGGTCTGCTCATCCGAGGCGAAGAATCGTAAACCGAATGCAACCCTACATTTCCGGTCACTTCAAAGTCGATCACCGGAGGAACCAGGAGGCCCGCCATGTACGGGCGGCCCGGCCCCGTGTGCACCATCTACACCGACGCCAGCACCAGGGTTGGCGATTCCCTCCACGCCGACGACGCACGGCCCGAGACCATCACCGCAGCGCTGCACCCGGCCAGTGCTGACAAGTCCGACTTTAAACGGATCCGCGCCGCGCTGACCCGCTCCGCGAAGGGGCTAACGGACCGGATAGCGCGATCTCTCAGCTCACAGACGCCGACGTCGTCCTGTTCCCGCCCGGTACGCTCGACCGGATCCGGATCCGGATCCGGATCCGGATCCGGCTCGGATCCGGATCGCAGCGTCGCTGCGCTGGCCGACCGGCCTGACAGTGCAGGCCGGCCCCTAGCCGGACTGCCTTCGACCCGGACTGCCGGATCCGGACTGCCGGATCCGGACTGCCGGATCCTACTGCGGCGTCGCCTGGCGACGGCCGACGATGGTCAGCCACAGCCGATGCGTGGTGATCACCACTGCCAGCCAGCCGAGGCCAAGCGTGGCTGCGACCACCACATCGGTGACCCAGTGGTGGCCCAGATAGACACGGGTCGCAGCCATCAGGAAGGTAAATAACACGGCCCCGGCAATGATGAGGGTTCGGGTGCGCTTGCGGTGCGCGCCCAGGACCAACAGGTAGGCGATGATCCCACTGATCACCATGGCGTTCAGCGTGTGACCGCTAGGGAACGACGGCGAGGATTCGTACGGGGGCACGGCGAACTCGAGCGGCGGCCGAAGCCGGCCGACAGCATTCTTTCCGACGACGGTCATCAAAAGGGAACCGGCTGCTGCCACGCCCACCAGGATCAGCGGGGTGACTGCTCGGCGTCGGAAACACAGGGCGGCGATCGCTGCCGCGGTCAGGATGGGCATCCCAATCGGGCCCCCCAGGAACGTGAAGCCGGTAGCCAGCGCCACCAGCACCGGGTTGCGTAGTTGCACCGCCGCATCCAGCGCGGGCTGGTCCAGGATCGCGATACCGTCCGTTTCCGCGACTGCCTCATACACTTCGGCGGACGCGACGGCGAGTGTCGCGGCAAGCCCCACGCCGAGGACCAGGATCACCAGCAGGGCCCAGTGCGGCCCGATCCAGCCCGCCAGAACACGAACCCGGCGGACCAGGAACCGTCCCACCGGGGTGGTCCAGCGGATGTGATCGCTGCCGCCACCAAAACGGTCCTCATTGGATGTCATTGATCGACTTTAGCGCGGCGCCGGGGCCTAGGCTGAGGACATGACTGAGCTCCCAGCACTGCGTGATCTTCTCCGTGGCACTCCAGTGTTCCCCGATGACCTCCCTGACTTTGATCCCGCTGCAGCGCCCGGCGCACCGACTGACCTGTTCCTCGAGTGGCTGGCCGCGGCGGCTGACGCTGGAGTGACCGCCCCGCACGCAGTCACAGTGGCAACCGTGGACCAGGAGGGGGTCCCCGACGCCCGGGTGGTGATCCTCAAGGACGTCGACGACAGTGGGTTCTCCTTCGCCACCAGCAGTGACAGCCCGAAAGGCCGCCAACTGGCTGCCTCCCCAGCAGCCGCGCTGACCCTGTTCTGGCCGTCCGTGGGCCGTCAGATCCGGATCCGTGGCAAGGTGCGGCCAGCCGGAGCCGAGGAGAACGACGCCGACTTCCGCCGTCGCCACCCGGTGGCCCGTGCGCTGGTCCTGGCTGGAGAGCAGAGCAGCGTGCTGCGGAGCAGGGCAGATCTGGACGACGCGGTCGCTGCCCAGGTAAAACGTCTGGAAGGCGATGGGCCGGCGCCCGGTTCAGCCACCTGGACCGTGTACACGGTGATTCCGGACTTCATCGAGTTCTGGCAGGCTGACCACGAACGCCGCCATCTGCGGCTGCGATACACGCGCGACGGAGCCGGTTGGAGCAAAGCTCTGCTCTGGCCCTAGAGCTCGCGGCGAGTCTGCGGGATGCAGGATGAAGCCGCGGCGCCTGTCGCCGTCGCCAGCTGTTCACCGGGCCTTCGGATGCTGGACACCCTGCTGTCACCGTGACCCAACCGAGAGGTGACACGGTCATGGTGTGAGGATCGTGATTGTTGCCGAAACATTCCTGCCCGCCGTGAACGGGGTAACCCATTCCGTCCAAAAGATGCTCGAACATTTCGCCGCACGGGGCGACGAGGTGCTGGTGATCGCACCCTCCGGTGCTGGCGGGGCCGAACCGATGGGTGGGGAAAAAGTACGCATCCATCGGTTGCCTGCCGTTCCGTTGGCCGGATACAGTAGCGTGCGAGTAGCCCTCGGCGGCGTCACCCGTGTGCGGAACATCCTGGCCGGTTTTGCCCCGGATATTGTTCACCTGGCCTCCCCCTTCGAGCTAGGCTGGCGGGCTGTACGAGCAGCCGATCAGCTTGGCATCCCGGTGGTCGCCGTCTACCAAACCGATGTCCCCGGGTATGCCGCCCGGTATGGGGTGCCGTTCCTCGCCAACTGGGCATGGCAGCGGGTGGAAAACATCCACGCCGGAGCGGCCAGGACTCTCGCTCCCTCCACCTCCGCAGTGGACCAGTTGCGGGGGCACGGCATTCCGCGGGTCCACCTGTGGCGTCGGGGCGTTGATACCCGCCGGTTCCACCCCCGACACCGTGACGACAACCTCCGGACTGCTCTTGCCCCGAGAGGGGAACGACTGATCGGGTATGTGGGCCGGCTTGCCGCCGAAAAGCAGGTGGAAGACCTACAGGTGCTGGCAGACATCGAGCACACCAGGCTCGTGATCATCGGCGACGGGCCCCTGCGCGGCGCACTCGAAGAGGCGCTCCCTGCCGCGGTCTTCACCGGATTCCTCGGAGGTGCAGACCTCGCCACAGCAGTGGCAAGTCTGGACCTCTTCGTACACCCCGGCGAACTTGAGACCTTTTGCCAGACCATCCAGGAGGCAATGGCCTCTGGCGTACCCGTGGTCGCGACCGGCCGGGGCGGGCCCGTTGACCTCGTCGATGTGTCACGCACCGGTTGGCTCTACCCTCCGGGCGACCTGCCCCAGCTGCGCCGACACGTCGTGGACCTGGTGGGTGATGACGCCAAACGGCAGGCCTTCGCCGAGGCAGCCTTCGCTAGTGTCCAGGGCCGCACCTGGCCGGTGCTGTGCGAGTTGCTGGTGCAGCACTATGAACAAGTCATCGAGGAACATGCGCTGCTCCGCCTCTGAAACCGCCGCCGGAACTGAACCCGCCGCCAGGATCGAGGCTCTGGGTGGAGCGGGCGCCCGCCCGGCATGAGTGAGCGCGGGCCGCTGTTCGTTGCGCTGGGCGATTCCTTCACCGAAGGGGTGGGGGATGCAAACAAACACCTGCCCAACGGGGTTCGCGGCTGGGCGGACCGGGTGGCCGAAAAGATGGCGAAGGACCAGCCGGGATGGGAATACGCGAACCTCGCGATCCGCAGCAAACGCCTGCGCCACATTGCCGCTGAACAGCTGGGCCCGGCGCTGGCCCTGCGCCCTACACTGATCACCTTGTACGCCGGCGGCAATGACATTCTCGATGCCGGCACGTCGGTGCCACACCTCCTGGCGGCCTACGAGGATCTGGTGGCACCCCTGGCCACCACCGGTGCGAGGCTGCTGCTGTTCACTGGGTACGACGTCAACGTCTCACCGGCCCTCCGGCTGCTGCGCAAACGCCATCAGCTCTACAACGACGGCGTCCGCCGCATCGCCGACCGGTATGGAGCGGATCTGGTGGACTATTGGAGCTTCGACGCGTACGAGGACCCTCGGATGTGGGGCCCGGACCGGCTGCACATGTCGAAGGCCGGCCACAGATACATGGCGGTCCGGGTGCTTGACCTCCTCGACGTCCGGCACTCGGTTAAGCTCAAAGACTGGGAACCGGCGGCGCCGAGGACCTTCAGGGAGTGGGAGCTCGCGCAGCGCCGGTGGATTCATGACTGGGTGCTGCCGCTGGCGGGCCGGAAAATCCGGCGGATCACCCTGGGGGATAATCTCCCGCCCCGGTGGCCCACCCCGGTGGTGGTGCCGCCGAAGGGCGGACTGCGCCGGTTGGTGAAGGAGCAGGGTTTGCCGTGGGTGCCGGGCGGCCACGGCGAATGCTAGCCTGCCCCGACGACTAGCAAGATCCCGGCAAACACCACACCCGAGACGATCAGGGTGACCATCGTGTACCCGAGAATGTCGCGCATCTTCAGGCCGGCGATGGCCAGCAGTGGCAACGCCCAGAAGGGCTGGATCATGTTGGTCCACTGGTCGCCGTAGGACACGGCCATGATCGCAATTGCCGGGTCCACGCCCAGGCGTTCGGCGGCGTCGAGCATGATCGGTGCCTGCACGGCGAACTGTCCACCACCGGAGGGGACAAAGAAGTTCACCAGCCCTGCCGACAGGAGCGCGAACAGTCCGAATGTTGTGGGGTTGGCGATGTTCACGAAGGCGTCGGAGACCACGTTGATGAGGCCCGTTGTTGTCATCATGCCCATGATTCCCGCATAGAGGGGGAATTGGAGGAGTATCTCGCCGACGTTGGAGGCGGCGTTCTTGGTGAGGGCGATCAACTCGAAGGGGTTGCGGACCAGCAGGAAGAGGAGGGCGAGAAACGTCCAGTTGACGATATCTAACGTGGCGGTGCCACCCTGTGCGCAGTGAATCACCAGGTAGGCGGCGAGGGCCAGCCCCACCACGTGGTGAGGATACGGCTGGCGTCGATACGGTCGGCGGGGGTGACGACGTCGTCGTCGAGGGTCACCTGGTCGGAATGGCGTGCGTCGACCTGCAGTTCGACGATCGTGTCCCCCGCCCGTGGGGACACGAGTGCCAACGCGGCGGCGACCAGGATGATCGTGGCGACCGCGGCGGTGGTGTTCCACCAGGAAAAGGTGGTCTCGGAGATCGGGACGGTCCGGCCGAGCTGCTCGGCGATGGGCGATGAAGGAGCCCTCGGTTGCGGCGGTTAACGGACCGGACCCCGAGTAGCCCATGTGCCACACCACGAACCCGGAGAATCCAGCCGCCACCAGCATGGGGAAGTGCAGGGCATGCCCCGTTCGCGCGCTTGCGCGGCAACTTCTTTGGCGAGCAGGCCACCGACGACGAGGCCGAGGCCCCACGTGATCAGCGAGGCGATCGCGGCGACCACAAACACAAAGACGTAGGCCTGCATAGGGCTCCTCGGGATGCCGCCGAGGCGGGCAAGGAGTTTCCTGACCGGCCCGGTGTGGGCGAGCGCGTGCCCCAGCAGGAGGATCAGGGCCATCTGGGTCATGAAGTCGAGCAGCCCGGCCAGGCCATCGCCCCACCCGTTGAGAACGTCGGCTGGCCCGGCGTCGGTGAAAATCAGGGCGGCCCCGGCGACCACGAGGGCTGAGGACGACGGCGAACACCAGTGCGCTGGGCAGGAAGCGTTCCACGACCGCGTTAATCGGGCGCATCGCTGCTGACACCACCGACGTCTTCTGTTGTGTTGTGGGACGGGACGTTGGCATGGGTCTGTTCTCCTGGGACAGACGTCGTTGTCGGTTCGGAGGACCCCGATTCGCGGGTCCACGTTACTTCACGGGGATCCGCGAAGTGCCAATCTGTACGACAATGGGAGCAGCACGATCCCCACCAACTGCCGTGGAAAGGTAAGCCGTTGATCAAAGAGATCGCCGTTTTCAGTGGACAAGCAAGTGGGGGGTTCGCCAAGGAGATCTGCGGGCATTTGGGTGTCCCGCTGCTCCCCTCCCGGTTGCAGCGCTTCGCCAACGACTGCCTTGAGGTGCAACTTCTTGAGAACTGTCGGGAACGTGACGTCTTCATCGTGCAGCCGCTGGTCAAGCCCGTCCAGGAGAACCTGATGGAGCTGCTCATGATGATCGACGCCGCCCGCGGTGCCTCAGCCGGCCGGATCACCGCGGTGATGCCGCACTATTCCTATGCGCGCTCCGACAAGAAGGATGCGCCGCGGATCTCCATTGGCGGCAAGCTCGTGGCCGACCTCCTCACCACCGCCGGAGCGTCGCGGGTCCTCACGATGACCCTTCACTCACCGCAGGTTCAGGCATTCTTCGGGGTCCCGGTGGATCAGCTGCACGCGCTCCGCGAACTAGCCGCCCACTTCCAGGGCCTTGACTTGAGCAACACCATCGTGGTCTCCCCGGACCTCGGCAACGCGAAGGCCGCGACGGCGTTCTCTCGCCTGCTGGGTACCCCGGTGGCGGCGGGAGCGAAGGAACGCTTCGAGAATGACCGGGTGCAGATCACATCGATCATTGGCGATGTCCGGGATAAGGACATCGTGGTGCTCGACGACGAGATCGCCAACGGCAGCACCGTCCTTGAACTCCTCAATCACCTGGCCAAAATGGGGGCGCGGAAGGCGCGGGTGGTGTGCACCCACGGCATTTTCTCCAATGGGGCTGTTGAGCGGATTACCGAGCGCGACGACGTCATCGAGGTGCTGTGCACCGATACCGTCCCGATCGGTGCCGAAAAGGCCCATCCGAAGCTGAAGGTCATCTCGGTGGCCAGCGCCTTTGCCGAAGCGATCCGCCGCATCCACACCGGCGAGTCAGTGAGCGCGCTGTTCCAGGCGGAGGGCGTCCGGGTCTGACGGCGTTTGCTTTTCGGTGGAACCCCACGCGGTTTGTGATCGCTAGGTCGCGGAGGCCAGACGGCGCCGCAATTCATCGGCAACAGCGCTCGGCTGCGTTCCCGCCGGCAGCGGACCCCGACCCCACAGCCAGAGCAGTAGTTCTGACGGTCGGCCGCTGACCTGGGCATCCGCGCGGTCGCTGACCTGGCGCTCCAGGATGACGACATCCCTGCTGATGGCGAGGGTCCAGGCGAGTCCAGCACTGCGCAGGGTGACAGTGGCGCCGGTGGCGTCGTCGTCGGGTTTGCTCCGGACAAGCATTACGGTGAGGATCTCGTCGATGCCGTCCGTGGCGAGGTCGGGGTCGATCGGCACCGGGTCGCCAAGCGCCGATTCGAGGTCGTAGCGGTGCATCGACGTTTCGTGGGCTAGCCTGCGGATCCAGAAGCCCACACTCTGATCATCCTTGACCCACGTGAACGTTGGATCCTCCGGTGCATGGGCGTCAAACTGCTCGATCAGTCGCCCGTAGCATTGCCGCAGCGCGTGCACCGGCTCCATGTGGGCGAGCTCGGCCGGTGGCCAGATGCCGGTGGGCTTAGCTCCGGTGCGAATGGATTCGGCTTTGTGGAGATAGACCATCGCCAAATGCCGCAGCAGATCCTCGACGGTCCAGCCGGGACAGGCGGGCACCACAGCAGCAAGGGAGGACGGGGCCAGTTCGACCATGCGGGTGTAGTCGCGGGTCAGGCGTTCACGGTACTGGTCGAAGGTCAGGGCGTACGGGTATGGAGCTGTCATCACCCGAGTCTAGGCATATCTCGTGGGGAAGACCGCGAGGTCGGCTGTGGTGACCGGCTCGGGGTCCAGTCCGGTCACCACCGCTGCCCCTACGGTTATCAATTCGGACACCGGGGGTGAAAGTCGACATTCGGGTGCGACATTTCCGTCCCAGGGGTCCAGAGTGACCACCATCTGGGCTCAAAGACCCTGGATCCGCTTGCCCACCGGATGTTACTCGCCGGTAATATGGAGGCATGCATCTTCTGTTCCGGACCCTGCTAACCCTTTTCCTTTCCCGGCGACGCCCGGCGCTGAGCATCTGGGGTGAGTCATCGTTGCCGCTACGGGTGCTCCCCACGGATATTGATATTGCCATGCATGTCAATAACGGCATGTATTTTTCGCTCATGGATCTGGGGCGGTTTGACCTAATGATCCGCAGCGGTACCTGGTCCCTGATGCGCCGTCGGGGGTGGGGGCCAGTGGCCAACGGGGAGACGATCAGCTTCCGCAAGTCCCTGACGCTCGGTCAGCAGTACTCCATCGAGACCCGTATCATCGGGTTCGACGAGCGGGCAATCTACTTCGAGCAGCGCATGGTCGGCGACGGAGAGATCTATGCCAAGGCCGTGATCGCCACTCGACTGGTCTCCAAGAAGGGGCCCGTCAGCAACGAGGACATTTTCGTCGCGCTCGGCCAACCCCCTGCTGACCTGATCCTGCCGGAATGGATCCACGAATGGCGGCTGAATAACTCCCTCCCCAGCACCCGGCGGCCCGCCCCTCACGTCTGGGCCCGCTAACCGCGTCAGCGCTGTGACAGGAACGTGCGCTGACCCAGGCGGGAGCAGGCGTCAGCGGTAGTTGCGGTGCAGATTCTCCCGCGTGGAGGGACCGTGCGGAGGGGGTGCGATCCAGGGTCCGGTTCCTTCTGACGGGTCGAGGATTCCTTCTTCCACCCAGGTGTAGCGGCCGTCGAGGAGACGTTTCGACAGACTCCGGTCGGATGAGTCGGTGTTGCTCCACAACGCGGTGAAGAGCTGATCGATCCGCCCCCTCGACTGCAGGCAGAAGGCCTCAGCCAGTTCGTAGGCGGGGGGCCCTGCGTCGGGCTCCGTGGTCCTCAACAGCTCGGCGCGGCTGCACACCGCAGCCATAGCGAAGAGCTCGGCCCCAATGTCCACCATCCGGCCGAGGAACACCTGCTTGTACTCAAGGTTCGCCTGCCACCGCCCCATCCCCAGGAACGTGTTGCGGGCCAGCCGCCGGGAGGACCGCTCGATGAACCGCAGGTGCCGGGCAAGCCTCCCGAATTCGCTGTACGCCGCAGGATTCATGCCCTGGCCAGCCATCAGTTTCGGCAGCCAGCGGGCGTAGAACCCGCTCGCGCCGAGTGCGGCCTTCGCCTTGGCCGCCAGGTCAGCGTCGGACGATGCCAGATCCCCGGCCGCTGAAAGGTGCGCGTCTACCGCCTCCCGGGCGATGAGGAGGTGCATGATCTCGGTGGACCCCTCGAAAATCCGGTTGATCCGGAGGTCGCGTAGCAACTGCTCGGCGGCGACTGCCCGTTCGCCCCGGGCGGCGAGCGAGGCTGCGGTCTCATAGCCGCGGCCGCCCCGGACCTGCACTAGTTCGTCCGCCACCCGGCACGCCATTTCGCTGGACCAGAGCTTCGCCAGGGCCGCTTCAATGCGGACGTCCTTCTGGCCGCTCTCAGCCAGCCCGGCGGACAGCTCAAACACCGCCTCAAGCGCAAACGCGGTGGCCCCAATGAACGCGATTTTCTGTCCGACGGCTTCGTGCTGGCCCACCGGGTGACCCCACTGGACCCGCGCGTTGGACCATTCACGGGAGATTTTCATTGACCATTTGCCGGCAGCGGCGCAGATGGCGGGGATGGACAACCTGCCGGTGTTCAGGGTGGTCAGGGCAATCTTCAGGCCCTGTCCCTCGCGGCCCAGCCGGTTGGCCGCCGGCACTCTGACGTTGTCGAAACGGGTGACGCCATTCTCGATACCGCGCAGCCCCATGAACGTATTCCGGTTTTCGACGGTGATGCCCGGTGAGTCGGCTTCCACCACGAACGCCGAAATGCCGCCCTTGCCGCCCGCATGAGCGGGCACCCTCGCCATCACCACCACGAGTTCGGCGATCACCCCGTTGGTAGTCCAGAGCTTGCTGCCGTTGATGGTGTAGTCGGCGCCGTCGTCGTCAAGCGTTGCCGTCACCCCCATGCGCGCCGGATCCGAACCGACGTCGGCCTCGGTGAGGAGGAACGCTGTGACCGCACCCGCAGCACACCGGGGGAGGTACCGCTGTTTCTGTTCAGGGGTGCCGAAGACTCTCACCGGTTCGGGGACGCCGATGGACTGGTGCGCCGAGATGAGGGCGCCGATGCTGGGATGAACTGAGCTCAGGAGCATCAGCGCCCGGCCATAGTAGGTCAGGGACAGGCCGAGGCCGCCAAACTCTTCCGGGATCTTCATGCCGAACACGCCGAGGGCGGCGAACCCGCTGAGGTATTCGTCGGGGATCTGCGCGTCGCGTTCAATCCTGCTGCCGTCAAGGGTGGCGGCGTAGGTGGTCAGGTCCCTGATGAACGCGTCGCCCTTCTCCTGCTCCGCCGGGAGGGGGCGCGGGTGCGGATGCACTAGCCCCAGGTCGAAGCTGCCAAGGTACAGGCCTTTGGCGAAGCTGGGGCGCGTCCATTCGGTTTCGCGGGCCGCCTCGGCGACCTCGCGGGCTCGGCGCTGGGTAACCGGCGGCTCGGCTCCCACAGCGGTTGACGCAGCACGGGTTTCCTCGGACTGTGACTGTGGTTCGGCACTCATGGCTGCCCCCTTGTAACACGGGGCCGCCGCGGGCCGGTGACCCTGATGAAACTGTGCCCTCATGCTACTCCCCGGCCGGTTTACCCGGTTCTGAAGTCCGAAAAATTCCCGGTCGGCTCGCCGTAGGACGCATCGACGTCGTCCACCCACCCCGGGGCCGCCGCCGAAGCGAGCCACCGGGCCAGCGCTCGAACGGCACTGTCAGCACCCTCCGCAATGACCAGGACAGACCCGTCCGCCCGGTTTGTGGCGATGCCGGTCAGGGCCAACCCGCGGGCATGTTCGCGGGTGTAGTAGCGGAAACCCACGCCCTGCACGGTCCCGGTCACCGTTGCCGTGAGCCGGACCTGCGGTAGTTCGTCCATCATCCCAGCGTAGCGAAGCACTCCCAGACCCCCTAGGTTGGTGGGTATGCCAGCAACCGATACACCGCGACCACCCGAGCCTGAACTGCTGCTCCGACTCGCCGAAGCCCATCATGTGGGCACAACCTTCCGCGGTTGGGACGGCCGGGAGAAGAGCGTCAGTCCGCTGACGCTGACGAAGGTGCTCACCGCGCTGGGTGTGGCCTGCGAGACGGACGACGACGCCGCCCAGTCCCTGCACGACGTCGGGACCGCATCGTGGCGGCGGACGCTGCCGCCCGTGATCGTCGGGCGTGAGACGATCGCCCAGGACGTCCCCATCACCATGCCGGCCGGGAGCCGTCCCCGGATCCGCCTGATGCTGGAAGATGGCGGGTGGCGTGACCTCGAGATCGCGGGATCGCCGGTGGAGCGCTCGGAAATTGACGGCGTCCCGCTCGAGCGGCTGCGCCTCACCCTTCCGGAGGACATCCCGCTCGGCTGGCACACGCTGCACGCCGGATCACCCGACGGTGACGACGCCCAGTGCACGCTCGTCGTCACCCCGCAGCGACTGGATACCACTGCACGACTGACCCGGACCTGGGGGCTCATGGCTCAGCTGTACTCGGTGCGGTCCGCTGACTCGTGGGGAATCGGGGACATTGCCGACCTCGGGCAACTCGCCGAATTCTCGGCCAACAGGGGCGCCGGTTTCATCCTCATCAACCCACTCCACGCAGCCGAGCCCACCCCGCCGGTGGAACCGTCGCCCTACCTCCCATCGACCCGGCGCTTCTTCAATCCGCTGTACCTCCGGGTGGAGGACGTGCCGGAGTTCGCCGACCTGTCCGGACCCGCGAGGGCGGCCGTGGAGCTGGACGCAGCCATCCTCCGGGAGGTCAACCACCACGCGGACATCCTGGACCGGGACAGCAGCTACGCCGCGAAGCTCAGCGCGTTGGAAGCCATCCACCGGGTGCCCCTGAACACCGGCCGGCAACGTCGTTTCGAGGAGTTCTGCAGCCACGAAGGAGCCGGGCTGGAGAACTTCGCCCTGTGGTGTGCGCTCGCCGAAATCCTCGCCCCAGGCGCCCCCGAGTGGGACGACGCCTCCTACGTCGACGCGAGGCGCGTCGAGCTGACGGACCGGATCGGATTCCATCTCTGGCTGCAATGGCTCTGCGACGAGCAACTCGCCGCCGCGCAGCAGGGTGCAGTGGACGCCGGGATGACCATCGGGATCATCCATGATCTGGCCGTGGGCGTGCACGCTCACGGCTCCGACGCCTGGTCGCTGCGTGGTGTCCTGACCGACGGAATCAGCGTCGGCGCGCCACCGGACATGTTCAACCAGCAGGGCCAGAACTGGAGTCAGCCGCCGTGGCATCCGGGCCGACTCGCCGAATCCGGGTACACGGCGTACCGCGACATGCTGCGCACCGTCCTCAAACACGCCGGCGGCATCCGGGTGGACCACATCCTTGGACTGTTCCGCCTCTGGTGGATCCCCGCGGGCGGCGGATCCGGCGACGGTACCTACGTCTACTACGATCACGAGGCCCTGATCGGCATACTGGCCCTCGAAGCGCAGCGGGCTGGCGCCGTTGTCATCGGAGAGGATCTCGGCGTGTTTGAGCCGGGGGTGCAGGATTACCTCGCCGAACGCGGCATCCTCGGCACCTCGATTCTGTGGTTTGAGCACGACGACGGCGGCCCGCGCCGCCCCGAAAACTACCGTCAGGGATGCCTGACCAGCGTCACCACCCACGATCTGCCGCCCTCCGCCGGGTATCTGGCCGGCGAACACGTTGACCTGCGGGAATCCCTCGGGCTCCTCAACCGTCAGGTGGAGGAGGAGCGGGCTGCCGACGCCGCCGCCCAGGAGTCGGTGTTGTCGCTGGTCCGGTCGGTGACCGGGCCAGCGGCTGGGGGAGCCCCCGAAAGTGTTGAGGCAACGGTCATGGCGCTCCATGAGTTCATCGTGAGAACTCCGTCGGTGCTGCTCGGCGTTGCGTTGACCGACGCGGTGGGGGAGCGGCGCACCCAGAACCAGCCGGGGACCAAGGACGAGTACCCTAACTGGCGGATCCCGCTGGCCGGTCCGGAGGGCCGAGCTGTGCTGATCGGGGACCTGCCAGGCAACGAGCGGTTTGCTGTGCTGGCCCGGGTGATGAGCACCCGAATCCCCGGTGACGCCGACCTATAGCGGGCGGCGCGCGCCGGGGTCCTATGCTGTATTCATGGTCTCAGCCGGATTGACTTCCATCGCATACCCGCGCCGCCGGGCATTCGGTGCTACGCGGTGATCCCCGGTGGGTGAGGCGGTGCCGGACCGGATCGACGGGATCGACGCCACACTGGTTCTCGGCTCCGACAACATCCTGCGGTTGCGGTGGGCCCGCGGGATCTCCATCGTCGAAGAAGACGCTCGCCTGGCGATGGGCCGGGTGAACGAATTATGCGCTGGTACCAGTCGCCCGATGCTCGTCGACATGGCCACGACAGAGGCGGTCAGCCGGGGAGCGCGGACCGTGTTTGGTTTGCCGTGCTCAGCGTCGAGGATTGCCCTGCTCGGCTCGTCGCAGGTGGATAAGGTGATCGCCAACTTCATTTTAGGGGTGAGTACGCTCCCGTGCCCCACCCGATTTTTCACCACCGAATCGGTCGCGCTCGACTGGTTACGGGAGGGGTAGATGGCCGAAAAAACAGGGTTCCTTCCGAGCGGCTATGGGCAGGGATACCGACTCGGCGGGCCAACCGAGGCGACGACGATGGGGGATCTGCTCCGTGCGGAACAGGTCGCGCCTCGCGTCGACCGGCTCAGAGACGAGCGTTGACCGGTGCCATCGCCCCTGAAGAAGTATCTATTGCTCCCAGCGATCATCAGGCTCTCCTCAGGGGTACCCAGAGATAGGAATGCTGCCTGGGAAGGCTATTGGGGTCGGATCGAAAGCACCGGGGCCGACGGCGATGTGCTGTGGGATGCTGGCAGTGACCGCGAGTTCAACAGCTACCTCCCGGCCCTGCTCCGCACCCTGAACCCGGCGCTGCCGGTGGTCGACGTCGGGTCGGGTCACGGGAGCTTCACCCGGTTGCTGGCGACCCGCTTCCCGCGGGCCATCGGAGTGGACGTTGCGCCGAGCGCCACTTCGCACGCCCTGGCCGAGTCGACGACCGAGCACCGGGTGGATTTCCGCACTGTCGACTGCACAGTGGTTGGTGCGGGGGAGCTGCTCGCAGCCGAGCTGGGGGATTCCAACGTTTTTGTCCGCGGTGTGTTCCACGTTTTGGCCCCGGCGTCCCGGGCCGCCCTCGCAGCCAATCTGCGATCTCTGGTGGGCGCTGAGGGGCGGGTGTTCCTGGTCGAAACCAACTATCGGGGCGACTCCCTAGGCTACATCTCCCGCCTGGGTGCAACCCCAAGCCAGATTCCCAAACCCCTGAAGCTGGCGATCGAAGGGTTACCCAAGCCGGGTCACTTCGGTCCGGGCGAGCGGCGAACCGCGTTCGACGACGCCGGGTGGGCTGTTCTTGAGGACGGCCCGGTGACCATCGATGCCGTCGCCATGCGTGAGAAGGACCAGCCGGAGCAGATCCCGGGATACTACGCGGCCCTCGCGCCCCGCCGCTGACCCAGACCCAAAAGACCCGACCGCTTATCGCATCGCAACTACCGTTCATCGCCGGCTGTGATCTTCGTCTAGCATAGGGAGGTTGAGTACTGAAAACTAAATTCCACGTAGCGTTAGTAGCCGCCGTCCTGGCTGCTCCCCCACGCTCTTCGTGACGAAGGAGTTATTGATGAGTTGGCTTGCCCGAGAACACACCATCGCGCCGCCGGGGTACAACCGCTGGCTGATTCCTCCGGCTGCGTTGGCGGTACACCTGTGTATTGGCCAGGCGTACGCTACCAGCGTCTACAAGACCGCTCTGGTTGAGCACTTTGATGCCAGCCTGACCCAGATCGGCGTGATCTTCTCCATCGCCATCGTGATGCTGGGTTTGTCCGCCGCCGTGATGGGTACCTGGGTGGACCGGAACGGCCCCCGGATGGCGATGTTCACCTCGGCGCTGTTCTGGACGGGGGGCTTCCTGGTTGGTTCACTCGGGATCTTCACCAACCAGTTGTGGCTCGTCTATGTGGGCTACGGTTTCATCGGTGGTATTGGCCTGGGCATCGGCTACATTTCGCCGGTCTCCACCCTGATCAAGTGGTTCCCGGACAGGCCAGGACTGGCCACCGGTATGGCCATCATGGGCTTCGGCGGCGGCGCGTTGATCGCCAGCCCGCTATCCACCCAGCTGCTTCGCATGTATGACCCCAGCTCCGGCGCAGCTGACTGGGTGGCCAGCGGCGAAGCGGTAGGCATGCTTTTCCTCACCCTCGCAGCGGTCTACCTCGTCTACATGATGTTCGGTGCGTTCACCATCAAGGTTCCGGCCGCGGACTGGAAGCCCAAAGGCTTCGACCCGTCGACGCTGAAGGCCAAGCCTCTCGTCACCTCCGACAACGTTTCGGCGAAAAACGCGATCAAGACCAAGCAGTTCTGGCTGGTCTGGATTGTGCTCTTCTGCAACGTTACCGCCGGTATCGGTATCCTCGAGCAGGCGTCGCCCATGATCCAGGACTTCTTCCGCGAATCCGATGGCACCACGGCAATCACTGTCGCCATAGCCGGTGGTTTCGTGGGTCTCCTCTCGATTGGCAACATGGCAGGCCGCTTCGTCTGGTCCTCCACCTCCGACATCATTGGCCGCAAGCGCATCTACATGGTCTACCTGGGCGTCGGCGCCCTGCTGTACACCACCCTGGCTCTCGCCGGAGCAGGCACGACCGTCCTCTTTGTCTTCCTGGCGTTCTTCATCATTTCCTTCTACGGCGGCGGATTCGCTACCGTCCCGGCGTACCTGCGCGACCTGTTCGGCACGTTCCAGGTCGGTGCCATCCACGGCCGCCTGCTGACCGCCTGGTCCGCTGCGGGCATTGCTGGACCACTGATCGTCAACGGTTTCCTCGACGCCCAGGGCACGCCCGGTGAGCTCACCGCCGCTGCCTACCAGCCGGCGCTGCTGACCATGGTGGGCCTGCTGATTGTCGGCTTCATCGCTAACCTGATGATCACCCCGGTCGACTCGAAGTTCCACGAACCAAAGGCGAAGCCCACCACCGGGACGTCTACTAAAGAACCCGCTATGGAGGCATGAGATGAAGGCAGCTAGCACCACGTTCGTTTGGGCACTTGTGGTTGTGCCCTTGGCCTACGGCGTCTTTCAGACCCTGACCCGCGTGTCGGCATTGTTCGGCGTGTAATCATCAGGCTGTCGAAGGACAGCTGGTAGCAGTACCACACACTGCAGCGGCCCTCACCCGGAATGGGTGGGGGCCGCTGTTATCAACCGGTTGGGGATGCGCAGCCGGTATTTACCAGCGCGGGTGGATCGCCTCCCGGAAGTGGCGGTTGTAGATGTCCCGGACGCCGTCGTCCAATCCAACGCCCAGATTGTCGGTGTCCGCCGCCGCGGCGTTGGCGCGGGCCTGGTCCGTGGTGCGGGCGCCGGGGATGACGGTACTGACGCCGTCCTGGGCCACGATCCAGGCGATGGCCGCCTGGGCGGTGGTGACGCCGTCGGGAACCAATGCCTCGAACTCCTCCACTGCGGCGAGACCAGTGGCGAAGTCCACGCCGGAGAAGGTTTCGCCGACGTCGAAGGCCGCTCCGGTGCGGTTGTAGTTCCGGTGATCGTTCTCGGCGAACGTGGTGTCCGTCGAGTACTTGCCTGAGAGTAGACCCGAGGCGAGCGGGACCCGCGCGATGATGCCGACGCCCGCCGCTTTGGCTGCGGGGAGCACCTCGTCCAGGGGCTTGAGACGGAAGGCATTGAGGATGATCTGGATGGTGGCGACGCTGCCGTGGTGGAGGGCAGCCAGTGCCTCGTCGGTGCGTTCAACGCTGACACCGTAGTGACGGATGGCCCCTTCGCTGACGAGGGTGTCGAGGGCGTCGTAGACCTCGGCGTCGGAGTAGACCGACGACGGCGGGCAGTGCAGTTGCACCAGGTCAAGGGTGTCCATCCGGAGGTTGGTGCGGGACCGGTCGACCCACTGGCGGAAGTTAGCCAGCGTGTAGTTCTCCGGCACCTGTTCCACCCGGCGGCCCATTTTGGTCCCGACGGTCAGGTCAACGCCTGGGTTATCAGCGAGGAAAGCGCCGATGGTCTGTTCACTGCGGCCATCGCCGTACACATCGGCGGTGTCGAAGAAGGTGATGCCGGAGTCAACAGCGGAGTGGAGGATTGCAGTAGCGGCCGTCGGGTCGACGTCTCCCCAGTCGGCGCCGAGCTGCCAGGTTCCCAGTCCTACTGTCGAAACGGAGCGTGCAGTTTTGCCAAGAGTTCGTTGTTCCATCCTTCGACTCTAGCCAGCCGAGTTCCGTCACGCGACCTACGCCTGCTGGCCCGCCACGCCCGGCAGGCGTAGCCTAGGGCCATGTCACGAATAGTCGTCGTCGGGGGTACCGGTCTGGTGGGCCACCAGGTGGTCGATGAGTGCGTCAGGCGTGGCCACGAGACGCGGTCCGTCAGCCGCCATGCTCCTGCCCAACATTCCCTGCGATGGGTGTCCGGGGCCGAGTACGTTGAGGCCGATGTGACAGCCGGTGCCGGGCTGACCCAGGTGCTGGACGGCGCCGATGTGATCATCGATGTCTTGGATGGCCGTTTCGGAAAGGGCCAGCGTGCGCTCGACGACGGCGCCCTGAACCTGCTCGCCGGGGCCCGCGAAGCCAGCGTGGGGCGGGCAGTGCTGCTGTCCATTGTCAACGCCGACCACGCGGCGTTTTCGTACTACCGGGCCAAGGTGCGCCAGGAGAAGATCTATCAGAACTCGGCAGTCCCGTCGGTGGTGGTGCGTGCCACGCAGTTCCACAATTTTGTCACTGCCGTGTTCGACGGCGGGGGTAAGGCCGGGCTGCTGCCCGCCCTGAAGGGTGCGGCGTTCCAGCCGATCGCCGTCGAGGATGTGGCCGGGGCGCTCGTCGACGCGGCAACGCACGATCCTGCACCCACTAGCATCATCAACGTCGGCGGCCCGCAAGTTCTCGAGATGGCTGAGCTGGCACTGATCTACCGTAAGGTCACCGGAGCCACTGGTCGGCTCGTCACCGTGCCGTTACCTGGCGCGTTGGGGCAGTTTTTCAGCAGCGGCGACAACCTGGCCCGCGACAATCCCGTGAAGGGCCTGTCCTACGAGGACTGGCTCCGGCACCGCACCCGGTAATCGCGGCGCTGCTGCGGGAAGCTAGACGGCCGAGGACCGCACCGTGGCGGCGACGGGTTCCTTGGCGGGGAACGACGGCGGATTGACGCCGGCCATCTCCTCCATCACCCGGACCACCTGGCAGCTGTACCCGAATTCGTTGTCGTACCAGACGTAGAGCACCAGATGGGTGCCGTTGGCGATCGTCGCGAGCCCGTCGACAATCCCCGCGCGGCGTGAGCCGACAAAGTCGGTGGAGACAACGTCGGGCGAGTCGATGTAGTCAACCTGCTTGCGCAGGTCGGAGTGCAGCGAGGTCTCCCGGAGATAGGTGTTGACCTCATCCTTGGTGGTGCCATCGACCAGGGTCAGGTTGAGGATGGCGATGGACACGTCGGGGGTGGGCACGCGGATGGAGCTGCCCGTCAGTTTGCCCTCCAGCTCGGGCAGCGCTTTCGCGACGGCCTTCGCCGCACCGGTCTCAGTGATGACCATGTTCAACGCCGCCGACCGGCCGCGCCGGTCACCCTGGTGGAAGTTGTCGATCAGGTTCTGGTCGTTGGTGAACGAGTGCACCGTCTCCACATGGCCGTGCACCACACCGAACCGGTCATTGATGGCCTTCAGGACGGGGGTGATGGCGTTGGTGGTGCAGGACGCGGCGGTGACAATCTGGTCGGTGGACAGGATGGTGTTGTGGTTGATGCCATGCACAATGTTCTTCAGCGCGCCCTTGCCCGGCGCGGTCAGGAGCACCCGGGCGATGCCGTTGCTCTTCAGGTGCTGCGAGAGCCCCTCGGTGTCGCGCCACCGCCCGGTGTTGTCGACCAGCAGGGCGTCCTTGATGCCGTAGGCGGTGTAGTCAATGGTGGATGGGTCGTTCGAGTAGATCACCTGGATGTGCACGCCGTTGGCGGTGATCGTGTCGGTTTCCTCGTCGATCCGGATGGTGCCCTCGAAGCTGCCGTGCACGGAGTCGCGGCGGAGCAGGCTGGCCCGCTTCATCAGGTCATTGTCGGCACCCTTGCGGACCACGATGGCGCGCAGCCGCAGCCCGTGGCCCCCGCCGGCCTTCTCTATCAGGAGGCGTGCCACCAGGCGACCGATACGCCCGAACCCGTACAGGACGACGTCGGTGCTGGTGCGCTCGTCGGCGCCGCGCTTGTCGACGACGTCGGCCAGTTCCGCCCGGAGGAAGTCCTCCAGGGGGGCGCCGTTGCCGTCTGCCTTGAACTTTTGGGTGAGCCGGGCGATGTCGATGGCTGCGGCGCCAAGGTCAAGCTCCACGAGGGTGCGGAGCAGCGGCGCGGTTTCCTCAAGGAAAAGTTCCTCTTTGCTGATCCGGCGGGCAAAGCGGTGGGCTTTGAGGATGTTCATGGCCGACTTGTTGATGAGGCTGCGGCCGTGAATGCTGATCACCACGTTGTTCTCGCGGTACAGGCGCCCGATGACGGGGATCATTCCCTCCGCTAGAGCCTCCCGGCTCATCCAGGTGTCAAGGCATTCCGATGGGTCGCGGTGCACTGTTAGTCCTTCTTACTGCTGGGTTGGCCAGCGTTCTGTGCCGTCAGCCGCCGCTCGTAGCGGACTCGGTCTGGTTCCGTTGGCTCATTCGCGCGGCCCGCCCGGACGACGGCGTCGGGGGCGGGGATGGTGCGCGGGTGATAGGGAAAGAATAACGTCAGTGCAGCGTTTGACGGCAAATGGTCACGACGACGCAACGCAGGCGAAATAGTTGACGGGCATTCTTGACCCATGAAGCGACCCCTGTCCCGGACGGCGACGATCGATTTTGACCTGCGATCTGCGTGGCCAACTCCCTGAACCGGGTAAGACCAGGGTGACAATGGCCAACGTGGCGGTGATGCTGCCCATTGGGCTGTTGGTGCACCCAGGCTGCGAGATCTAGCCGCCGACACATAGTCCGCTGCGGCGGATGGTGCGGGATACTGGCTCAATGAACCAGACCAACTCGGTGACCCTGCGTTTCCTCGCCGCCCCCACTGATCTCGGGCACAGCGGGTCCGTCGACGCCGGCACGGTGCTGGAGTGGGTGGATAAGGCAGCGTACGCCGCCGCCGTCGGGTGGGCGAAGTCCTATTGCGTGACCGCGTACGTCGGCAACATCCACTTTTCTGACCCGGTCAACGTGGGGGACATGGTGGAGGTCGAGGCGACCATCGTGCACACCGGGCGGTCGTCGCTGCACATTCAGACTGTGGTGTCCTCGGGCGACGTCAAGGGCAGTAGTGCGTCCATGCGCAGCCAATGCCTGGTGATCTTCGTGGCGGTGGGGGAAGACGGCAAGCCCGTTCCGGTCCCGCCCTTTGTGCCCTCAACGCCAGCGGAGATCAGCCGCCGGGACGCGGCCAAAGCACGGATCGTTGTGCGCGAGGAGATCGTCGAGGCGATGCGCGGGCAGGTCTACACAGCCGAAGGAACCGCTGAGAAGGTCACCCTCCGGTTCCTCGCGGCACCCACCGACGTGAACTGGGGTGGCAAGGTGCATGGCGGCACGGTGATGGACTGGATCGACGAAGCCGCCTACGTCTGCTCCGCGCGGTATTGCGGCCAGGACACCGTTGCGGTGTTTTCGGGCGGGGTACGGTTCTACCGGCCGCTGCTGATCGGGGACGTGGTGGAGGTGGAGGCCCGGCTGGTCTATACGGGCAACAAGGGCATGCACATCGCGGTGCACGTCCGGTCTGGGAAACCGACCGAGGATGACATGCAGCTGACGACCTACTGCCTGACCGTGATGGTGGCCAGGGACTCGACCGGGACGGCCGTTGCGGTGCCGGGGTGGATCCCCCGGTCCGAGGAGGACCGCCGGTTGGAAGCCCATGCGCGCGAGTTGCTGGAGATTCGCGGGCGGGCTCCGGGGAACCGGCTGCCGAACCACCTGACGGGTTAGGGGCAGGGCTTCCAGGTTTTGCCGCCCGGGGCATAGCACCGTGGACCGGTATATCCCGGGAAGGGATCCTGCACAGCCGGTGGGGGCTGAACCACGGGAGGAGCCGGCTGTGGGGCAGGCGGGACGTAGGGCTGCGGAGCAGGAGGGACATAGGGGGCCGGGAGGTTTCGGAGGCGTTCCCGTTCCTCTGCTGCCAATCGTTCCGCTTCTACCGCGGCAGATTCGGCGGCACGCCGGTCGGCTTCGGCCCGCTCTGCGGCGTCCTTCCGTTCCTGGTCTGCTACTGCAGCAGCTTCCGCCCGTTCCTTCTTCTCCGCTGCCGCACGAGCTGCCTCCGCCTTCTTCGCTGCAGCGTCTGCCTTGGCCTCTGCCTCCTCGGTCTCAAGCGTCTTAGCTTCGGCCTTGATGGAGTCAAGTCTTGATTGCCCGGAATCGATGGTGGCGGATAGTCCGGCAAGGAGAGTTACACCGGCAGCCGTAGAGTGAGCGACCCAACGAACTGACTTCTCACCGGTCTTCAGCGCACTATGCAGGGCCTTGGCCGACGCCAAGGCCGCGGCAAGGCTCCCAACGGTTGCCGCCGCCGCAGCAGCCGTTGCTCCGGCAGGCTGTTCCATGGCCTCGGTAACGGCCGCGGCAGCCTGCTCAATTTCGGCCGGTATGGTGCACTCCGCGACCGGATCATATAGCCCCCGCTCGCTAGCGGTGGCTTCCGCCTGAGCGTCTCGAACGACGTCGAAATACTTGCTGTTCGGTTCAAACAGGACGGCAATACCCAGCCCCTGACGGGCGATCTCCGCGTTGACCAGCGTGCCGTCCTCCAAGGCGACGGCGGCAAGCACCCGGTCGTACTGGTCAATCCTCTCGACGTCGAAATCCAGGCCCACGGGGGTCCCTGGCGGAAGCATACGTTCCAGAAACGCGGTCGCCTCAGGGCCGAGGCATTCGATCGCCTTATCGGGGTGTTTTGTTTCGGGAGTGTCGACATTGAGCAGTCGGACGGTCTGGTCCTTATTCTCGAAGTTGATCACCAGGGTATCGCCGTCGACGATCCTTACCACTTCGCCGGTTTGGGCGTCCGCGCTCGCGGTGCCGCATCCCGCCACACCCGCAACGACGGACGCCGCCAAAATTATCGATGTTGGGAGACGGTGGCTCTTCCGACCGAAAAGGACTGACGACGTGCTGGTTCCCGGCATTTATTCCCCATAGTGCTGATCTTGAAACGCGACTGATGAACTGATCATACGGCTGTCCTTCAGGACCGCGCGGCGGCCAGCACCCCAAGGGTCGCCACCCCGGCCATGGCCAACGCCATTGACGGGTACCCGCCCAGCAGCCCCGCAAGGAGAGGCCCTGCCGCTGGGGCGAGCGCACCCACCGCGGTCACCGGTGCCACGAAGACTCCCTGTACCGCTCCGAAGTTCGCGGTTCCCCACCGGTCGGCAACTGCCGTCGCCTGCAACAGCGTCACGCATCCGCGGACCGCGCCGGCCAGGAGGGTCACACCAATGAGGATGAACGCCGGGCCGGGCAGCAGTCCCAGGAGCCATAAGCAGGTTGCCCCGGCGGTGAACAGGAGCACCGCCCGGCGCACCGGGTTCGCCTTACCGGGCAGCACAGCGAAGAACAGGCGGCCCACCACCTGGCCCACCCCGATCAGACTGAACGCGAGCACTGCGGTCCGGTAGTCAAAGCCCCGCTCCAGCAGGAGCGGGATCAGGTTGAAGGTCACCGCGAAGAGAGCCAAGGTTGCCGCAGCGACTGCCACCTGCAACATGATGAACCGTCGGCTCCGCGTTGTCGCCCGAACATCCCGAGTGACTGCCTGCCGCGACTGGGGCGGCGACGGAACCGTCCAATGCGCGTTGAGGAAGAACCAATGCAGCGGAATGGTGATGACAGCCAACGCGCTGGCAAGGACCAGATAGGCGGACCGCCATCCGACGCTCTCGATCAACAATGCCGTCAAGGGGGCGTAGATGGGGGAGGCGAACCCGGCCACCAGCGTCAATGTGGTGAGGGCCCGAACCCGGGCGGGCCCATACCAGCGGGTCAGCACCACGAACGCCGGTTGATAAAACACGGCGGCCTGCGCCAGGCCCGCTACCAGCCACGCAGCGACGAAGACGGGGAGGTTCGGTGCGGTCGCCACCAGCAGGAGGGCGGCGACCCCGATCAGGCTACCGGTCACCATCAGCCGGCGCGGACCACGCTGGTCCAGCAACCGGCCCACCCAGATTCCCAGTACCGCCGAAACGATCAGCCCGGCGGAGAAGGCAGCGGTGATTGCCGCAGCACTCCACGCGGTGTCCTCCGCGATCGGCACCACGGCCACCGGCAGCGAGTAGTACAACAAGCCCCAGCTCGTGGTCTGCGACATGCACATCGCTGCCAGACCGCCACGGGGGCGGCGTTCCACCAGATCGGCCATTGGATTATCGGCCACCCGAGCCGGTCACCGGATCAACCAGGTCTTCCCAGAGCGAAAGGTCATTGCCATCGGAGGCTTCCCGCAGCAGCAGCCTTCCTGTGGATTCAAGGTGGCGGCGCATCGCGAAGCCGGCCGCAGCCGGATCGCCGTCGTCGATGGCGTCAAGGATGGGCCGGTGCTCGCGATACACGTCGTCCAGAGACCGGGACTTCCTGATCGTTGACGCACCGACCAGGCGGGTGGCGTCCCGCAGGTTCTCGATGATCCGCGCAGCGTGACCGTTGCCGGCAAGGTCCAGGAGGAGCCCGTGCAACCGCTGATCGTGGAGCATGAACGCGGTCTCGTCACCAGCGAGGACCGCGGCCTCCATCGCCGAGTGCTGATCGTGCAGAGCGGATCGATCGGCGTCTGTGGCGCGGACAGCTGCCCGCTCGGCTGCGGGTACCTCCAGTGCCAGCCGGACAGCAATGATCTCGGTCAGCTCCCTCGCCCCGGGCAGCACCACCCTGAACCCACGGTTGCGCTCAAAGGCGACCATCCCGGTTTCCGCCAACCGGAGCAGCGCGTCCCGGACGGGGCTGCGGGAGACGCCCAGCTCATCGGCCAGCCGGTAGACGGAGTACAGCTCGCCCGGCACCAGGGTGCCGTTCCGGATCCCCTCCCGGACGGCCTTGATGGTCCGGTCTGTCAGGGACGGCGGCCGGGCGGCGGGGGCACGGGCGTCGGCGGCGGGTGACATGACTCCAAGAGTAATGCGAGCAGCGGCAGCTCAGGAGCGTGCCGCGTCAGACCGGCTGCGCCAGCCCGCTCCTGAAACACGTCGCCGCGCGCGCCCGGCACGGTCGAAGGCACGGGCCCGTGTCTGGCCGCGTCCCATTAAACAGGCGGGCGACGGCGTCGTCGTACCGTGACAGCGCGATCTCGGCGATCGCGGGGCTCGGCAGCAGGGGAGCGCTGACCACGTCGGCCCCGGCCTTCGCGAGCTGGTCATGGAAGAACCCGGGCGCGAGGAGGTAGGACGCCAGCGCAACCGGCGAAGAGGGGGTGCCTTCGCGGAAGGCCGCGACGGCGTCAGGCACGGACGGCGAGGCTTTCGCGCCGAACCCGGGACGCACCGTGCCTGTCCTGAGTTTCGCGAGACTCGCCTGAACCTCGGCGACGTCCTCGGCAGCGCAGGCGTCGGAGGAGCCTGCTGCGGATAGGACGACGGCATCGTCGTCGGCGACGCCGGCTTCCATCAGACGCTGCTGCAGCACCCGTGCCAGGCGTGGATCAGGGCCAAGCGGAAGCGCCGATACGGTCCCGGGCCGGCTCGCCGCCGCCCGGGCAATGTCCACCTTGACGTGGTAGCCGACCGACAGCAGCAACGGCACAATCACGGCGGGACGGTTCGGTGGAAGCGCGGCGACGACGTCCACCAGGTCGGGATCCTGCACGTCAACGTAGGCCTCGAGCACGTCAAGCTCAGGACGCAGCGCAGCCATCCTGGCGCGGACCGCATTGATCTCCCGGCGCCCCTGGGCGTTGTCCGTGCCGTGCGAGCAGGCGATGAGAACCGGTGCGCCCACGTCCGTCAGATGGGAAGTCATGCCAGCCATTGAAGCACTGATTGATTCACTGGTTAAACCATTCCCGCCCACTCAGGCGGGAAATTCGACCTCCATGAACAGTTCCACCACCCCATTGATGCACCGCACCGGATACGTCGTGAGTCCCTCGCCCCCGGAGATCGAGGCGCCGGTGGTCAGGTGGTACACCTCCTTGTGAAGGGGTGAGGCGACCGTGGGCGCGGCACCACGCGACCCGATGATGCCGCGGGCCATGACGGCGGCGCCTGTTCGTGGATCGACATTCGCTACGGCGTGGAGTTGGTCACCGGGCAGCCGGAACAAGGCAACCTGCACCGCTGCGATGAGCGCCGCCTCGCCCCAGCACTCTTCGAGGTCGTCGAGACGGCAAACCTGCTTCCAGGCCAACTCCAGCTCGGGGGAGGCCTCCGAAATGGCGGGACGGTGCAGAGTGAGCTCGGTCATGGCGTTCTCCTTGATCGCGGATGGTGCACTGGGACAACGCTAGGGCGCGGACATGTCGCCCACGTCCCGGGGCCGTTGCGCCCGCGTAACGGACACCTCACAGGGCATCCGCCGTCCAGTGAACCGATTGTTAACGGTGCGATACATCGACGACACACAAGCGACATTCCCCCCTCATACTCTGGAGCCAAAGATGGGACCGCCCGGTCCTGACGGAAGGCACCACATGAGCGAGACCCGATCATCCCGGCCCGCTGAGGATGCCACCCCACCGCAGGAGCGGCGCATCGTCGTCATCGGCGGTGGGCCAGCGGCGCACCGCTTCGTTGAAGCGCTCTGGCGGCGTGGCACTGACGGCCTGCACCTCACCGTCCTGACGGAGGAGGCGCACGCTCCGTATGACCGGGTGGCGCTGAGCCGGCGACTGATTGACGACGTCGATCTCAGCCTCGGCGAATCCATCATGTGGCGTGAGCCCGCCATCGCCCTCGTCGCCGGGGAGCGTGCCGTCCGTGTGGACCCTGACGCCCGGTGCGTCACCGGGGCCTCCGGCACGCAGTACCCGTACGACGACGTCGTCTTCGCCACCGGGTCGGAAGCGGTCCGGCTGCCCCTGCCGGGCGGCGAGCACGCGGCGGTGTACCGCACGGTCGACGACATGCACTGGCTCCGCTCGGAGACGGCCCGGCTCACCTCCGACCTCGGGAGGGCGCCGCGCGCCGTCGTCATCGGCGGTGGCCTCCTCGGCCTCGAAGCCGCGGGAGGCCTCCAGCAGCTCGGCGCTGAACCCACCGTCGTCAACCGGGCGGGCTGGCTGATGAACGCGCAGCTCGACCAGGGCGGCGGCCAGGCGCTCGGGCGCCTCATCGCGGGGAAGGGGCTGGGGGTCAACTGCGGCGCCGCGCCGACTGCCATCACCACCGACGACGACGACGGCCGCGTCACCGGGGTGACCCTGAGTGACGGCACCGTCCTCCCCGCCGACATCGTCGTCTTCTCGGTCGGCATCAGGCCCCGCGACGAGCTCGCTCGGGAGGCTGGCTTGGACGTGGCACCCCGCGGCGGAATCGTCATCAACGACGCGTGCAAGTCGGCTCGGCCTGGAGTCTGGGCGATCGGTGAGGTGGCGAGCTACGAAGGGGTCAGCATGGGGCTGGTCGCTCCTGCGAACGCGATGGCCGAGGTCTGCGCCGACGGCATCCTGGGCGGGCTGTCAACTTTCCCCGGTTTCGACACCGCGACCAAGCTGAAGCTCTCCGGCGTCGAGGTCGCGAGCTTCGGGGACGCGCTCGCGGAGACGGACGGCAGCCTCGAAATCGTCTACGCCGACCCCGCCCGGGGGCTCTACCAGAAGCTCGTGGTCACCGACGATGCGCGGACCCTGCTCGGCGGGATCTTCGTCGGGGACGCGGCACCCTACTCGGCGCTTCGTCCGCTGCTCGGCCGCGAACTCCCCGCCGAGCCTGGCGCGTACCTTTCCTCGGCCGGCACCGGCGACGCCCCAGCGTCGGAACTGCCCGACGACGTCGTCCTCTGCTCCTGCAACAACGTCACCGCCGGGGCATGCCGCTCGGCGGTGCACGGCCTGGACGCCAACGGCGAGGCGACCGACCCGGCGCTGGACATGCCCTCACTCAAGGCGTGTTCCCGGGCGGGAACCCAGTGCGGCTCCTGCGTGCCGATGCTCAAGAAGCTGCTCGACGCCGAGCTCACCAAGGCGGGCCGCACCGTGTCGAAGGGCATCTGCGAACACTTCGCGATGTCGCGGCCTGAGCTGTTCGAGGCCATCCAGGCTCTTGACCTGGCGTCTTTCCAGGACATCATCCTCCGCTTCGGGACAACGGATGAGGCGAAAACCGGGCACGGCTGCGACATCTGCAAACCGGCCATCGGCTCCATCCTCGCCACTCAGCGCGGGGAGTACGTGCTCGACGGCGGCCGCGGCACCCTGCAGGACACCAACGACCGTGCACTCGCCAACATGCAGCGTAACGGCACCTACTCGGTGGTGCCGAGGATCCCCGGCGGAGAAATCACGCCGCAGAAGCTCGCCGTCATCGCGCAGGTCGCCGAGCAGTTCGGCCTGTACGTCAAGCTCACGGGCGCCCTGCGGATCGACCTGTTCGGGGCCCGGCTGGAGCAACTGCCGGAGATCTGGAAGATCCTCGTCGAGGCGGGGTTCGAATCCGGGCAGGCCTACGGAAAGGCCCTGCGGAACGTGAAATCCTGCGTCGGGTCCACCTGGTGCAGGTTCGGGGTGCAGGACTCGGTAGCCATGGCGATCAACCTCGAACTCAGGTACCGAGGGCTGCGCGCGCCGCACAAGTTCAAGATGGGGGTCTCCGGGTGCGCCCGCGAGTGCGCCGAAGCACGCGGTAAGGACGTGGGCATCATCGCGACCGACCAGGGGTGGAACCTCTACGTCGGCGGCAACGGCGGCTTCCAACCATCCCACGCCCAGCTCCTCGCCCAGGACCTCGACGACGCGACGCTGATCCAGTACATCGACCGCTACCTGATGTACTACATCCGCACCGCCGACCGCATGCAGCGCACCGCCCGCTGGATGGACGATCTTGACGGCGGCCTCGAACACGTGCGGGACGTCGTCATCAACGATTCGCTCGGCATCGCCGCGGACCTCGAAGCCGCGATGGCCCGCCACGTGGAGCAGTACGAGGACGAGTGGGCGGCGACGCTCAACAACCCCGACCGGCTGCGGCGTTTCAGGTCCTTCGTCAACGCACCGGCCGCAGCAGACCAGTCGATCGTCCTCGTCGAGGAGCGTGGACAGCGCCGCCCGGCCACCCCTTCAGAGCTAGAGGCCGGCGCAGGACGCGTCAACCTTGGAGCGGCGATCCCCGTTCGCACCGCAGCAGAAACCGTGGAGGGCTGAGCCGTGCACCTTGATATTGATGTGTCTGGACGCCGCGTAGTGGTCATCGGCAGTGAGCGGGCCGCCCGCCGGGCCCTGGCGCGGTACCGGGCCGCGGGGGCCGTCGTCGAGCGGTGTACCGATCCGGACGGGTGCACAGCACGCGTACTCGATGGCGCGGCGCTCGTCGTTGTCATGGAAGGGGCACCCCTAACCGGGGTGCCCACCGGTGGGCCGAACCCGGCCGAGGATGCTCTCCGGCAGCGGTGCCGCACCGCCGGCACTTTTCTCACCCGGGAGGCGTCGCCGTCAGACACGGGCCAGGTGACTCTCATTGGTGGCGGCCCTGGCGCGTTGGGGCTGTTGACGCTCGACGCGGCGGCAGCCCTCCGGGAGGCCGACGCGGTGCTGTACGACAGGCTGGCTCCCGCCGAGGCTCTTGCGGAGTTCGCTCCGGCCGCGGAACTGATCGACGTCGGGAAGCTGCCGGGCCACCACCGGGTCCCGCAGACCGGGATCAACGACCTCCTGGTCAGCCACGCCCGTGCGGGACGGCACGTGGTCCGGCTCAAGGGTGGAGACCCCTTCGTGTTCGGCCGCGGCAGCGAGGAGCTAGCGGCCTGTCTTGAGGCGCGGGTCCTCTGCCGGGTGGTCCCCGGCGTGAGTTCAGCGATTTCGGTGCCCGCCGCCGCGGGCATCCCGGTCACGCATCGCGGGGTCAGCCACCTGTTTACCGTGGTGTCCGGGCATGCCCCCTTGAGCGACGAGGAACACCTGCATCTTGCAGGGCTGGGCGGCACCATTGTGGTCCTCATGGGCGTCTCGACCCTTCCGCAGCTGGTGGCCGGACTCGGCCGGGCCGGGATGCGGCAGGACATGCCGGTCGCCGTCGTCGAGCGCGGGTATAGCCCATCCCAGCGGACGACGGCGGGGATTCTCTCGACGATCGTCACAGCCGCTGGGGTCAGCCGGTGCCAGTCACCCGCAGTCCTCATTATCGGTGAGGTGGTGCGCGTCGGACTCGAGCTGCAGGGCGGCGCCGCCCACCTCGCGCGCCTGACCGAATCTTTGGCATCATGACCGGGGCGATCCGCAGGGATGGAGCCAGCAAACAGCTAGCCGGCTTCCGCATCGGAGTGACCTCCGACCGTCGTTCGGGCGACCTCATCGACGCCCTCGAACGGCGCGGCGCCTCCGTGTTCCATGCCCCGGCCCTGAAAATCGCGCCCATCGCGAAGGACGTGGTGTTGCTGACCGACACCGCCGCCATGGTGGCCGCCCGCCCGGATATGTTCATCATCACGACCGCCTACGGGATGCGCCGCTGGTTCGAGGCCGCGGACGCCGCCGGGCTGGGCGACGACCTCCTGGGGGTGCTGGGGAACGGCCGGATCTACGTCCGCGGGCCCAAAGCCAGGGGAGCGGTACGCGCCGCCGGCCTGGATGACGCGGGCATCAGTTCCGATGAGACCACGGGGACCCTCGTCGACCAGTTACTGGAGCAGGACCTTTCCGGACTGACCATTGGCGTTCAACTACATGCGTATGCCGACGCCCACCAACTGGATCGGCTGCAGGCCGCCGGAGCCACCCTCCTCACCGTCACGCCCTATCGGTGGGTCAAACCCGAGGGCTCCGAACGGTTGCCCCGCCTGATCGAGGCCATCTGCGCCGGCCAGCTGGACTGCGTGACCTTCACCAGCGCCCCTGCCGTGGACGCCCTGTTCAGTACCGCTGCGGAGCAAGGCCTCCACGCGGAACTGATCCAGCGGTTCCGCACCACCGTCCTAACGGCCGCCGTCGGACCGGTCACTGCCCAGCCGCTGATCGAGGCGGGAATTGAGCCCCTCGTGCCGAAACGCTTCCGGATGGGCGCGCTGATTCGCCTGGTCTGTGACCACCTGTCGGAAAATTACGTGGAACAACTGAGCACCCAGTCAGGGTGCGTCGAGGTGCGGGGCCGGGCCGTCCGCGTAAACGAGGTGGAGGTGGACCTCGCCCCGGCGCAGCTCGTCCTCTTCAAAGCCCTCGTGTCCGCGAGGGGTACTGTCCTCGGCCGCGACGCTCTGGTGGATCTCCTCGCCCGGACCGGTGGCAGCCATGCCCTCGATATGAACGTGAACCGGCTGCGGAAATCCTTGCCCGATCCTGCACTGATCGAGACGGTGGTCAAGCGCGGGTACCGACTGCACGTCTAGCCCGGCGCCGTTCTAGACCGCCACGGCGAAGTGCTGCTCGATCACGGCCCTGATGTCCTCGTGGCATCCCCGGCAGCCCGTTCCCGCCCTGGTGCTGGCTGAGACGTCGGGGACGGACGTGCAACCGTTCACCACAGAATCCGCCACCGTCCCCCGGGTGACGCCCGCGCAACGGCAGAGTGTCGCATCGGGTCCGGGAGGAATCGCCGCCACCGCTCCCTCGGCGCTGTCTAGCCGCAGCAGGCTTGAGCGGTCGGCCGGGAGCTCACTGCCGCGTTCAAAAAGCAGGACCAGTTCGGCGCCCGTCCGTGGCATCCCCACGCAGACCAAGCCCGTCAGGACGCCGTCGCGGGTGACCATTTTCACGTAGCGTCCGTGCCCCGGATCTGCCCAGACCGCCACAGCCAACCCGGGTTGAATGGCCCAGGGATCGGCGTCCGTCTCGCCGGCCGTCACGGCGTCCACGCCGCGGGCCTTCAACACCAGGATCGCGTCGCGCCGCTTCGGAAGCCCGACGGCGGAGGCTGGAGCACCAGCGAATTCGGCTGCCCACGCCAGGCCAAGGTAGTCCGCCTGCTGCCAGCCTGGACCGATCAGCCCCTGCGGGGCGGTCTCGGCCGTGCACATTTGGCAGGAACTGTCCCGGCACCGCACCTCGGCGCAGTCCCCGATCGCCCAGATGCCCTCAGCGTCAACCGCGCGCAGCGTGTGATCGACCAGCACACCGTCGGCGACGTCGAGGCCGCACCCCTCAGCGATTTCGGTCCGCGGACGCACACCGCACGCGAGGACGAGCCTGCCGCCGTCGACCCTCGTCCCGTCCTGGAGGTTCAGGCCCGCGAACCGACCGTCCACCAAGTGCACCCCGATCGATGTGCCAGCGACGACGACGATCCCGGCATTGCGCAACGCTGCTGCCAGCACCAGGGCCCCTTCACCCAGTAGCCGTTCCATCGGGGAGCGGCCATGGTGCACGAGAGTGACCCGGCCGCCCTCCTCGGCGGCGGCGAGGGCCGCCTCGATGCCGAGAATGCCGCCGCCCAGCACCACGACCCGTTCCCGGGAGGCCAGGGCGGTTGCCAAGGCGCGGGCATCGTCGAGATCACGGAGGAAACTGACCCCGGCGGGCAACGCCTGCGAACCGTTAACCCCGTCGAGGCACGGCAGGATGGGGCGCGAACCGGTCGCGAGGACCAGCCGGTCATAATCGATCGCGTTCCCGTCCTCCAGCAGCACCCGCCGGGATGGGCGGTCGATCCGGGTGACCCGGGTGCCGAGACGGACATCAACGCCCAGGGCCAGCAACCCTACCGGGTCGGCCAACCCGATGGCAGCCTCACGGCTACGGCCGACGGCAACGTCGGCGACGAGCACCCGGTTGTAGGCGGCGTCCGTCTCCTGGCCGATGACTGTGACGGCGACCTTTCCCGCGGCGACCAGCGGCTCGAGATGCTCAACGAGCCGGGCCGCCACGGGGCCAAAACCCACAATGACGATCCGCTTCGGAACACCAGACTCGGGCTTGCTCATGCGTTGACCTCCAACTTGTCTGCCAATGACCGGGGCGTGGGGGCGGACAGTGCCGCAACCCGGACCGGGGTTGTTTTGAACTCCGGCATGCCCGAGACGGGATCGGTCGCACTGCCGGTGAGCCGGTTGACACTGCCCGCCCCTGCGTAATGGAACGAGAGGAACACCGTGTCCTGGCGAATGTCGGCCGTCAGATCCGCCAGGGCATGGGCCTCGCCGTGCTCGCTCCTGACGACGACAGCATCACCCTGGGCAATGCCGAGATCCCCTGCCGTGGCGGGATGGAGTTGCAGGCGGGGACCAGGCCGCGCGGCCAGCAACTCGGGAACCCGCCGCGTCTGGGTGCCGGACTGGTAGTGCTCAAGGAGGCGGCCGGTCGCGAGAAGCAGCGGGGCGGGCACGCGGGAGCGGGTGGTCGCGGCCTGCGGGGCCACCCGGATCAGGGCGGCTCGCCCACCCGGATGCGCGAACTTGTCGAGGAAGAGTCGGGGCGTGCCGGAGCTGCCCACCGGGTAGGGCCAATAGGCAGCTGTCCCGCCGTCGAGCAGGTCGTAATCGAGTCCGGAGTAGTCCGCGAGGCCGCCGGCGCTGGCACGGGCGAGTTCGTTGAACATCGTCTCGGGGTCTTCGCTGAACAGCGAAGGAGCCTCCAGCAGCCGGGCGAGTTCCTGCATGATCCAGAGTTCGCTGCGGGCGCCCTCCGGAGATGGCACGGCGGCCCGGCGGCGGAGGACGCGGCCCTCAAGATTGGTGATGGTGCCCTCCTCCTCGGCCCACTGCAGGACCGGAAGAACGACGTCGGCCAGCGCCGCGGTTTCGGACAGGAAGAAGTCGCAGACGACGAGCAGGTCCAGTGAGCGCAGGCCGTCGATGACCGTCGCCGCGTTCGGTGCCGAAACGGCTACGTTGGCCCCGTGCACAAAGAGGCAACTGATTCCGCCCGGGCGACCCAGGGCGGCGAGGAGCTCGACGGCGGGAAGCCCCGGCCCGGGGATCGCGTTCTCGGGTACTCCCCACACCTCGGCGATGTGGGCGCGGCCGGCCGGATCGGTAATCGTTCGGTAGCCGGGCAGCTGGTCGGCTTTCTGGCCATGCTCGCGGCCGCCCTGGCCGTTGCCCTGCCCGGTCAGCGTGCCGTAGCCGCTGTGGGAGGTGCCGGGCAGCCCGAGAAGCAGTGCGAGGTTGATGGCCGCCGTGGTGGTGTCCGTGCCATCAGCGTGTTGTTCGATACCCCTGCCGGTGAGGATGTAGGCGCCGGGACCACCGTCGGTACCGCTGCGTGCTCCTCGCGCGAGCAGCCGTGCCGTCGCGCGGATGGATGCTGCAGGAACACCCGTGAAACCCTGGACGCGCTCGGGCCACCAGCGTGCGAGGCCGTGAGCGACGTCGTCGTGCCCGGTGGTCCGTTCGTCAAGGAACGTGCGGTCCTCCAGGCCCTCGGCGACCACCACGTGGGCGAGCCCGAGGAGGAGGGCAAGGTCAGTGCCGGGGGTGGGCTGCAGGTGGATGCCCTTGCCCTGATCGGTGAGGTGGGCCGTCGAGGACCGCCGGGGGTCGACAACGATTAGCCCGCCCGCCGCTTGGGCGCCGCGGAGGTGCTGGACGAAGGGCGGCATCGTGTCAGCGGCGTTCGAGCCGAGAAGGAGGATCACTGAGGCAGCGTCGAGGTCTTCGAGGGGGAAGGGGAGACCGCGGTCGACGCCGAACGCCCGGTTCCCGGCTGCCGCAGCGGACGACATGCAGAACCGGCCATTATAGTCTATGCGGGAGGTGCGCAGGGCGAGGCGGGCGAACTTGCCAAGGGTGTAGGCCTTCTCGTTGGTGAGGCCGCCGCCGCCGAACACCGCGACGGCGTCCCGTCCCTTGTCCGCCTGGATGGAGCGGACACGGTCGCTGATGAGCTGCAGGACATCAGCCCAGGCGGCTTCCCGCAACACGCCGTCGCTGCCGCGGAGCAGCGGCGCGGTTAGGCGGTCCGGGTGGCGGAGCAGATCGGCGGCCGACCACCCCTTCCGGCACAGCCCACCCCGGTTGGTGGGGAAATCGCGCCCCGCTACAGTGGCCCCGCTGCCGGTGGTGGAGGCGGTGATGGTCATGGCGCACTGGAGCGCGCAGTAGGGGCAGTGGGTAGGCTGTCCGGTGCTGGCCTGATCCATTTCGGCTAGACCTTGCCGAGGGTGGAGGACCGGCGGAGGTAGCAGACCCAGGTGACAATCAGCATCAACACATACCCGCCGACGAAACCGTAGAAGGCAGTGTCATAGCTGCCCGTGGCCCCCTTCGACGCGTTCAGGACCTGCGGAATGAGGAAGCCTCCGTAGGCGCCGATCGCTGAGATAAGACCGAGCGCTGCTGCGGATTGACGTGCCGTGCTGACTGATTCTCGCAGGTCGGTCTGCCCCGCCGGGGCCCCCCGTACCGCGAAAATCACGGGGATCATCCGGTAGGTGGCGCCATTGCCCATGCCTGCCGCAGCGAAGAGGACGAGGAACAGGCCAAGGAAGAGCCAGAAGTTGGACAGGGGGAGAGTCCAGACGACCGTGAGGGCAATCGCGGCCATGATGGCGAAGGCTGCCACGGTGATGAGCGCTCCACCGAACCGGTCAGCGAGGCGTCCACCGAAAGGTCGGGCGAGGGAACCGATCAGCGGGCCGAGGAAGGCCAGGGACAGGGTGACCGGTCCCATCGGGAGGGTGGAGAAGGCGGGGAATGAGTCGACGATGAGCTTCGGGAAGACTCCGGCGAACCCGATGAACGAGCCGAAGGTGCCGATGTAGAGCAGCGCCATGATCCAGAAGTGCGGTTCGCGGAGGGCTGCCAGGGAGCCCGCAATGTCGCTCTTCGCGTTCGAGAGGTTGTCCATATATTTCCAGGCGCAGACGGCCGCGACGACAATGAGCGGCACCCAGAACAGTCCGGCTACCGGCAGGTTCAGGGTAGCGGCAGCGCCGAGGGCGACGACGATGGGAACCACGAGCTGCGCGACGGCGGCGCCGAGGTTGCCGCCCGCGGCGTTGAGGCCCAGCGCCCAGCCCTTCTCCCTGGCCGGGTAGAAGTAGGTGATGTTTGCCATCGAGCTGGCGAAGTTGCCACCACCGAACCCTGTTAGCGCTGCGACGGCGAGCATGACACCGAACGGTGTGTCCGGGTTCGAGACGCAGAGAGCAAGGCCGATGGTGGGAATCAGGAGGAGCAGGGCGGAGACCACCGTCCAGTTCCTGCCGCCGAACCGCGGCACCATGAAGGTGTAGGGAATGCGGAGGGTCGCTCCGACAAGCGACGGCATCGAGATCAGCCAGAAGATCTGCGACGTGGAGAAGGTGAAGCCGGCCGCGGGCAAGTAGACGACGACGATCGACCAGAGCTGCCAGACCACGAACCCGAGGAACTCACACGCGATGGACCACTGCAGGTTGCGCTTGGCGATCGGTTTTCCGACGGTGTTCCACTGCGTGGTGTTCTCGGCGTCCCAGTTGTCGATCCAGCGGCCGGGCCGGTGGGCGAGGGGTGGTGCGGTCGCGGCGGGTGGAGCGCTCAGGGCCAAAGGTGATGCTTCGTCAATGCTCACAGAGTCCTCCAGGGTTGGTGTTGCTACTTCCCCTGACGGTACGGAGTCCGCGTTTCCACTCGTGGCGTGCCACGTAAACGCCCCGTGACGTTCACCTATCCGGGCGTGCACGGTGTTGTGAGAACTTATGTGACTGGACCACGCGTACCCTGAACGGTGAGTAACATGTTACTCATGGCGACGACGCTCACAGCCCCCACCTCCCTGGTTTCCGAACTCCACGCCCGGGGCGTTTCCGACGCGCGGGCCGACGCGACCTCCCGGGCGGCCTATTCGAGCGACGCCTCCCTGTACCGGGTGCAGCCCACCGCCGTGGTCTTCCCGCGGCATCTGGACGAGGTGCTCGCCACCCTGGAGGTCTGCCGCGAACGCGGGATCCCCTTCACCTCCCGCGGCGCCGGCACCTCGTTGGCCGGCAATTCCATCGGGACCGGCGTCGTGATCGACTTCAGCCGCCACCTCAACCGGGTTCTCGAGTTCGACGCCGAGAGCCGGACCGCCGTCGTCGAACCAGGCGCCGTCCACGCCACCGTGCAGAAGGTCGCGCTGGCAAGCGGGCTGAGGTTCGGGCCCGACCCGTCCACCCACACCCGCTGCACCGTCGGCGGAATGATCGGCAACAACGCCTGCGGGTCCCGGGCGCTCGCGTACGGGCGGACCGCCGACAACGTGACGCACCTCGACGTCGTCACCGGGTCCGGCGCGCGGCTCTACCTCGGCGCGGATGGCACGCCGTCCTCGCCGGAAACCGACGCGCTGCGCTCGCTGGTGGGCGCGGAGCTCAGCACCATCCGCACCGAACTCGGGCGCTTCGGGCGACAAGTGTCCGGCTACTCCCTCGAACACCTCCTTCCGGAACGCGGATTCGACCTGCGGCGGGCGCTGGTGGGCAGCGAAGGCACCCTCGCCGTCGTGCTTGAAGCGGGAGTGCGGCTGGTCGCCGACGCGCCGCATAAAACCATGGTGGTGCTCGGGTTTGAGACCATTGGCGACGCCGGCGACGCCGTCACCAGCGTCCTGCCGTTCCAGCCCACCGCCTGCGAGGGCCTAGATTCACGGATCGTCGAGGTGGTCCGCACCCGGAAGGGCCCGCAGGCGGTACCCGAACTGCCCGGCGGTGCAGCCTGGCTGTTCGTCGAAATTTCCGGGGACGACGCCGTCGAGGTCGCCGATCGCGCCGGACGCCTCAGCGCCATCGCCGAGGCCAGGCACGCACGGATCATCACCGACCCGCGGGAGGCGCTGGCGCTGTGGCGGATCCGCGAGGACGGCGGCGGACTGGCCGGCCGGTCGCCGACGGGAGCGCCCGCCCACGCGGGCTGGGAAGACGCCGCAGTGCCACCGGAACAACTGGGCGATTACCTCCGGGAGTTCGACGAACTGCTTCTGGCCCACCATCTCACCGGGTTCCCGTTTGGGCACTTCGGAGATGGCTGCGTGCACATCCGCCTCGATTTCCCGCTGGCGCACCACGGCACCACAGTGTTCCGCGCGTTCCTCACCGACGCGGCGCAGCTGGTGGCCCGCTACGGGGGGTCCCTCTCCGGGGAGCACGGTGATGGCCGCGCCCGTAGCGAGCTCCTGCCCTATATGTACTCTCCCGCGGCCATCTCGCTGTTCGGGAAGGTCAAGGGCATTCTCGATCCGGACAACATCCTTAACCCGGGCATTCTCGTGAATCCTGTTCCGCTGGACGTCAACGTCCGGGTGGCGGAGGCGGGGCCGCTGCGGTCGCGATTGGGTTTCGGGTATCTGGACGACGACGGCGACTTCAGTCAGGCGGTCCACCGGTGCACCGGAGTGGGGTTATGCCGGGCGTCGCACGCTGACAACAGTTCGGTGATGTGCCCCTCGTACCTCGCGACGCGCGAAGAGAAGGACTCTACCCGGGGTCGGGCCCGGGTCCTGCAGGAAATGATCAACGGCAGCGTGACCGGCGGCAGCATCACCGGGGCGAAGGGAGGGACGCCGAACTGGCGGGCGCCCGAGGTGCACGAAGCCCTGGACCTCTGCCTCTCCTGCAAGGGGTGCGCCTCCGATTGCCCAACCGGGATCGACATGGCCGCGTACAAGGCGGAGGTGCTGCACCAAAGTTATCGGGGCAGAATCCGGCCCGCCGCGCACTACTCACTGGGGTGGTTGCCCCGCTGGGCGAAACTCGCGTCGATCGCCCCGAGACTCGTGAATGCCCTGGTGCGGCTGCCTGGTGCACGCCAGCTGGGGTTGCGGCTGGCGGGGGTCGACCAGCGCCGCTCCATCCCGGCCTTCGCACCGCAGACCTTCCACGCCTGGTTCAACGAGCGTTCCACCACACCATCCGCAGACCGACCGCCGGTGCTCCTCTGGGCGGATTCGTTCACCGAAAATTTCTCACCGGAGGTAGGAAAAGCAGCGGTGCGGGTGCTGGAAGCGGCAGGCTACGAGGTCGGGATCCCCGACGCACCGGTGTGTTGCGCCCTGACCTGGATCTCCACCGGTCAGCTCGATTCGGCTCGAAGAATTTTGCGCTCCACCGTCGACGTGCTGGGCGCCTCGGTGGAGCAGGGTATTCCGATCGTTGGCCTGGAACCCTCCTGCACGGGGGTGCTCAGGTCAGACGCCGTCGAGCTGCTCGGACACGATGCCGCCGGACAGGTTGCCGGCGCCACTCATACCCTCGCTGAGTTCCTCGCACAGACGCCGAACTACACGCCACCGTCGCTGGCGGGAACCACCGTCGTCGCGCAACCGCACTGCCACCACCATGCGGTGATGGGCTGGAGCCCCGATGCGGCACTGCTGGAGAATGCCGGCGCCACGCTCCAGAAACTCGGCGGGTGTTGCGGCCTCGCCGGGAACTTCGGCGTGGAACGCGGCCACTACGAGATCTCGGTAGCCGTTGCCGAGCAGCAGCTCCTGCCGGCGGTGCGGGTGGCGGCCGACGACGCCGTCGTGCTGGCCGACGGCTACTCCTGCCGGACCCAACTGGAGGATCTCAGCGACCGCCGCGGTATCCACCTGGCGCAGCTGCTGGACCCGGCGAACCGAGATTAGTTGGGTCGGTGTCCTGGCCCGACCGCGCGGTAGTACGAACTCATACCGTGCTTCACGCCCAGACGGACCGTAGCACCAGCCAGTTGGGTTGTGGGGGCTCTAATGCACGGGGAGGAGTCGCCGGCCGCTGATTTTTCGCGGGCTGATGCCGAAGAAGACGTTGCGTTGGCCCGGCGCCCAGGGCTCGTCCGCACGGCTGCCCCAGAGTGTTTTCAGAAGGGCTGGGTCGGTGATGCGGTTAGCGGGCCCGTTGACCAGAACGGTCCATCCGCTGCGAGCGGCAAGGTCGATGTGGTCGAGCTGGAACGTGGCCTGCGTCAGCTGGCTCCGGGCGATCATTCCATCCTCTGAGGTGCGGAAGTACACGCCGCCGTCGTGAATGTGCTTGCGGCGTGATTCATCGGGCATCACGGGCAACGTGGCTGCGCGCATGGTCAATCGCTGGTTCCAGTGTGGCGAAAAGGTGCTTCTGGTGACGCAATGACTCCAGGACTCCGACTTTCGTGATCAGATCCAGGTGTCGGTCCTGGACTCCCTTGATCAGGACAGTGATGCCGCGTCGCTCAAGAGCAGTCACCAGATCGGTGATCACCCGTGCGCCGGTAGCGTCGAGTGCCTGCAGCTGGGACATGCGGAGGATCACCACGTCTACGTTGCTGATGTCGCTGATACGTTCCAGCAGACGTTCAGCAGCCGCAAAAAATAGGGCACCGTCAAGACGATAGAGGGCAATCCGGGAGTCCCCGTCCTGGCCCGGGCCCGGAATCTCTTCACGGTGGACACCGCTGGACTTGACCAGGGATCGCAGCGCAAAGAAGGCGGCCACAAGAACTCCGATTCCCACCGCCTGAATCAGGTCGAGCGAGACGGTAACAACGGCAGTGACCACCAGGACAATGGTGTCCCCGCGGGTCGACCCAATCACGCTGCGCAGGGTAGGTATGGAGACCATCCGCACCGCAGTGACCATCAGGACACCCGCGAGCGCGGCAAGTGGAATGCGGGACACCGGGCCGGTGGCCAGATAGACCACTAGCAACAGGACGATCGCGTGGGTGACCGCAGCGACCCGGGTACGTCCTCCCGATCGAATGTTCACTGCAGTGCGGGCAATCGCGCCGGTGGCCGGCATACCCCCGAACAACCCGGATGCCACGGACGCCAAGCCCTGGCCGAAAAGTTCACGGTCGGCGTCGTACGGCCCCGTATCCGATATCGAAGCTGCCACCCGCGCCGACAGCAGCGACTCGATCGCTGCCAGGGCGGCGATAGTCGCCGCAGGGCCTGCGAGCACGACAATCAGTCCCCAGTCCCAACCGGGGACGGATGGTGCAGGCAGGGAACTGGGGAGAATACCGATCCTCGCGATCGGCATGGCCAGGGCTTCGGCGATAACGCTCGCGACCACAATCGCGACAAGGGATCCAGGGATCCGGGAGTGGATGCGCGGCGCTACGATCATGATCACGATGACTAGCGTGACGAGCCCTACCGCTGCCAGATAACCCGAAAGGGGAGCGGTTGACAGGGCCTGGATGGCCGATATTGCGGCGTTACTGCTGGGCCCCGCGCCGACGCCAAAAGCTGCTGGCACCTGTTGGAGAAAGATGATGATGGCGATCCCGAGGGTGAATCCCTCGATCACCGGCCACGGTAGGAGGGATACGACCCGCCCTAGCTTCAGGGCGCCCGCGGCGATCACGATCAGCCCGGCCAGAACACCTACTACGGCCAGAGCCTCAATTCCGTGAGTCGCGATGACTGGGCCCAGCACCACAACCATGGCTCCGGTCGGCCCTGAGACCTGAACATGGGAGCCGCCAAAGACTGCCGCGACCAGACCAGCCACCACAGCGGTAATCAGGCCGCTGGCAGCGCCAGCCCCTGAACTGACCCCGAACGCCAGCGCGAGTGGTAACGCGACGATGCCTACGGTAAGCCCAGCAATCAGGTCACCCTTCCAGGTGCGCGGCAGCTGGGCGTAGTCCCGCATGCTGGGCAACAGGGACTGGATCGACTGCAGAACATTCACTCGGCACTGCCTGCCGGTACGGGATTGACCGTGGATGCTCCGTGTTCAAGGTTCTGTTTGGTTGTTTGTAGCACTCCTTCGAGGAGTCCGCGGGCAACGGCCAACAGTTCGGCCACCAGCGGGCTAGTCAGTGTATAGAACTGCTGAAGGCCGCGCCGGTCGGATTTCACCAGCTGATAGCGACGCAGCACAGACAAGTGCTGTGATAGGTGCGAGGCTTCCAGTCCTGTCGCGGTCAGCAGTTCCGACACAGACACCTCGGGCGCTGCGGAAAGCAACTCCAGGACCCTGATTCGGACAGGGTGGGCGAGGCCCTTGAAGAGATTCGCCTTGACCTCGTAAAGGGGCACCCGGAAGTCATCGACTTTATTCACTCGAAGGTCGTTCTCCATCGTCACTCATCCTACTATTTGATTACTTGATGTTTCTATCATGCAACAGGAAAGCAGGAAAGGGAAACTGCCGACCAGCTTCAAGGATTCACTGCGACGGGAATGTGGCGCGGTGCCGTCGGTGAGGGTGGGGTGGGGTGGGGTGAGGGTGTCGGCGCTTAGCGTCGGATGCCCTTGACGAAATAGAGCACCGGGCCAAAGAAGCTGACTGCGATAACCGCGGACCACACAGGCTTGGATCCGTGCACCTGGGCAGGGGACCGCTTCGCCAGATCCGCCCAGGCGGTGGCGGCGAGCGAGAGCTGAATGGAACCCAGCACCAGGGTCAACGTCTTTTGCCGGTCAGTAAGGTCGTTCCATTTGCGGGATGTCCTCCTGCTGACCCTGGTGTTCATTTGCTCACCGTAGCTCCCGGACGGTAAGTAAATTAGGGACTTTTGGCACTGGAATCTGGCTTGCTTTGGCCACAGGCTGAAAACCATGAGCCAGCAGCCGGTCCTGAATCCTGCCCAACTGTCGAACCTCAACGCCTGGTGGCGTGCGGCGAACTATCTGTCGGTGGGGCAGATCTATCTGATGGATAATCCGCTCCTTAAGGAACCTCTCCGGCCGGAGCATATCAAGCCGCGGCTACTGGGCCACTGGGGGACCACTCCCGGACTGAACTTCATTTACGCACACCTCAACCGGGCCATCATGGCGCGTGACCTGGACATGATCTACATCATGGGACCCGGTCACGGTGGGCCTGCGGCCGTTGCCGCAGCCTGGCTTGACGGCACCTACAGCGAAACGTACCCGGACGTTTCCGGGGACGCCGTCGGCATGCGACGACTATTCCACCAGTTCTCCTTCCCCGGCGGCATTCCCAGTCACGTCGCCCCGGAAACGCCCGGGTCGATCCATGAGGGCGGAGAGCTGGGGTACGCTCTCTCCCACGCTTACGGCGCAGCGTTCGATAATCCGGACCTCACGGTCGCAGCGATCATTGGCGACGGCGAAGCTGAGACCGGACCGCTCGCGGCCAGCTGGCATTCCAACAAGTTCGTTGACCCCGGCCGGGATGGTGCAGTCCTGCCGATCCTGCACCTCAACGGCTACAAGATTGCCAACCCCACGGTCCTGGCGCGGATTAGCCGCGAGGAATTGGATGCGCTGCTCCGCGGGTACGGGCACACCCCGTATTACGTTGAAGGCTCTGACCCGGAACAAATGCATCAGGACTTCGCTCGTGTGCTGGATGGCTGCCTCGACGAGATCCGGGACATCCAGCGTCGGTCGCGCGCTGAAGGCGACACCGACCGTCCCCTCTGGCCCATGATCGTGCTGCGCTCGCCGAAGGGCTGGACCGGCCCCGCCGACGTCGACGGGGTCAAGGTGGAGGGTACCTGGCGTGCCCACCAGGTGCCCTTCAGTGGGGCGCGCGAAAACCCTGCGCATCGGGAAGTTCTCGAGAAGTGGCTGCGCAGTTACCGTCCGGAAGAGCTATTTGACGACGACGGCGCCCCTGTCCCCGCTATCCGCGGCCTCCACCCTGAGGGGGCGCGGAGGATGAGCGCCAACCCTCATGCCAACGGAGGAATCCTCCTCCGTGACCTGCAGATGCCCGATTTTCGGGAATACGCGGTTCCGATCGCGTCGCCCGGAACCGGGTCCGGCGAATCCACCAGAGTGCTGGGGACCTTCCTCCGGGACGTCATGACGGGGAACATGGAGTCGTTCAGGGTCTTCGCGCCAGATGAAAACAACTCGAACCGGTTGGACAACGTTCTTGAGGCCACGGACAGGACCTGGAACGCCGGGGTGGTCCCCGGCGACGATCACCTGGCCCGCGACGGCCGGGTCATGGAGATCCTGTCCGAACACACCTGTCAAGGCTGGCTGGAAGGGTATCTCCTCTCCGGCAGGCACGGGTTTTTCTCCTGCTATGAGGCGTTCATTCATGTGGTCGACTCGATGTTCAACCAGCATGCCAAATGGCTGACCACCACCAACGACATCCCCTGGCGTCGTCCGATCGCTTCCCTGAACTATCTGTTGACGTCCCACGTCTGGCGGCAGGACCACAATGGGTTTTCGCATCAGGATCCGGGGTTCATCGACCATGCGGTCAATAAGAAGGCCGACGTTATCCGGGTCTACCTGCCGCCCGACGCCAACACGCTCCTGTCGGTGGCCGATCATTGCCTGCGCAGCCGGCAATACGTGAACATCATCGTCGCGGGCAAGCAGCCCCAACTGCAGTACCTCGACATGGAATCGGCGATCAAGCACTGCATCAAGGGTGTCGGCATCTGGGAGTGGGCCAGCTCGGACGCGGGTGAGGAGCCCGACGTCGTGATGGGTTGCGCGGGTGATGTGCCGACCATGGAAACCCTTGCCGCCGTCGAAATCCTGCACACCCATTTCCCGGACCTGCGGATCCGGGTGGTCAACGTGGTGGACCTGATGCGTTTACAGGACCAGAGCAGCCATCCGCATGGGCTGTCGAGCCTCGAATTTGATGCGGTGTTCACGCGGGATAAACCGGTGATCTTCGCCTATCACGGCTACCCTTGGCTCATCCATCGGCTGACCTACCGCCACACGAATCACAACAACTTCCATGTGCGCGGCTACAAGGAAGAAGGCACCACCACCACGCCGTTCGACATGTGTGTGATGAATCAGATCGACCGGTTCAACCTGGCGATCGACGTGATTGACCGGGTGCCGAGGCTCCGCGACATCTCCTCCCACGTGCGGGAAGAGCTGAAGGACAAGTTGATCACCCACCACCAATACATCAGGACCGCCGGGGAGGACCTGCCGGAGGTCAGGAACTGGCAGTGGACGGCCAGGACGTAAGCGCTGAATCTCAGCTTCAGGGCCGTCGGGAAATCAGGATGTTTCCCTTGGCGTGGTGAAGAATTGTTTGTGCGGTGGACCCGACCGAGCCAACGAACCTCCCTTGTCCGGTTTCGCCGACCACCACGATGCGGGCGGAGCCGGCATCGTCGAGGATGGTGCCGGCCACCGAGTGGCCCGTGACCAGTGCCGTCTCGATAACCAGGCCCGGAACTGCCGCTCGTGCCCGAACCACGCCTTCGGAGAGGATCTGCATAGCCCTCACGTCCGATCCCGGGTACGAATGGTTACGACCGAACAGGCGGACGTCGTCTCTCACATGCATGATCTTCAGGGGTGCATTCCACAGCGTTGCCAGGGCGATCGCATCGTCTAGCGCCGTCTCGCTTTTGGCCGACCCATCGATGCCGATCAGCACCGGACCGTCGGGCGCCTCCTTGGCGCGCACCACCACCACGGGGCACTGGGCAGTGGTCGCGAGCTTAAGGCTGACCGAGCCGACCAGCAGACCCAGGAACCCGCCCAGCCCGCGGCTACCTACAACCACCAGGTGTGCATCCTGAGACAGGCGAGCAAGGACCTCCGAAGCGACGCCGGCGATGAGGCTTGTCTGGACCTGAAGTTCTGGCGCAAGCTGTCGCGCCAACGTTGTGCCTTCGGCGAGAGCTGTTTCCGCAGCATGCTTGAGTCCGCTGTCCGCGACTCCCTCCACCGGACCCAAATCGTGGGTGATCAGAGGCCAGATCCAGCAGTGCACCAGGTGCAGTGCGCGGTGTTCCAGTACGGCCTGCGCCGCGGCCCACTTAAGTGCCAGGCGTGACTGATCCGACCCGTCATATCCAACGACAATGCTGTGCTTCATTCGTTGTTGCTTTCGTTTGAAGGCAGTAATTCAGCGCCGTGCGCGATGAGTACCGGGCAGGACGCGTGCTCGGCGACGACGGAGCTCACCGAACCTAATAGCAAGCCGGCAAACCCGCCGTGTCCCCGGCTGCCGACCACCAGCATTTGCGCTGTTTTGCTTTCTTCGAGCAGCACCCGGGCTGGCGGTCCCTGACGGGTTATGGTCGTGGCGTCGCGGGGTGGATCGTTGTGGAAGGCTTTCTCGAGAGCCCCCGCCAGGATTGTTTCCGCGACTTGTTCTGGGTCCCAGCCGGATGGAGGGAATTCGTAGTAGGAAAAGGGGATCTGCCACGCCGCGACGGCCCGGATGCTGGCGCCGACGGCGGGGCGCAGCCGTTGGGCCCACTGCAACGCGAGGATTGATGACGGCGACCCGTCCACTCCGACGACAATATACTTATTAGCCACTGACCCAGCATGCGGCCACCGCCTGCTGCGTCACAGGGGCTTTGGTCCCGCATTCTGCAGGCGCTCGTGAAGCCCCGGGATGCGACGACTGCAGGGCGGTGGTACCGGCGTCAGGCGTTAGCGAGCCACAGATCGGAGCCGAAGACCTCATAGTGGATTCGCTCCGCAGGCACCCCGGATTGCAATGCCTGAGATCTGATGGACCGCATAAACGGCAGGGGGCCGCAGAGGTAAACGGAGGCGTCGGGTGGAATGGTCACGGCATCCAGTGACATCAGGCCGGTATGGTGATCCCCGGCCGGTTGTTCCAGCCACAACTCCAGCTCGGCGGTTTCCAGGCTCGCCGCGTCGCTGCTCATCTGTTCCCGCAGAGCCCACCTGTCCAGGCTGCTTTCGGCGTGCAGGACCAGGACCTCACGGCGCGAGTCCTTCTGGGCCAGGGATCGCAGAATCGATGCGATGGGTGTGCAGCCGATGCCAGCGGAGGCAAGGACCAGGGGGTGCTCGCCGTCGCCCAGAACAATGTCGCCACATGGGTTCGAGAGCATCAGTTGGTCCCCAACCTGGACGCTGTGATGGAGCACGGGTGTCACTTCACCGTCGGCATCGAGCCGGGTGGTGAACACTCTCACATTCGGCTCGTTCTCGGCACCCACTGAATACTGGCGCACCTGGTGAATTCCGTCGGGCATCATCACCTTGACCCCGATGTATTGGCCGGGTCGGGAAGCTGTGATGGGGGTGTCGTCAGCGGGTACGAGGGTGAACGTGACGGCGTCGCTTCCTGCTGGTTCCTTGCTTTGGACAATCCAAGGCGTCCACGGCTTGTCGCTCGCAGCACCCGCGTACAAGCCGTTTTCTATCTTGATCAAAGCGTGGGCCATCAGCCAATAAACCTCGGTCCACGCAGCAGCGATTTCCTCGGTAATGACCTCGCTGAGCTCTTCGGCAATGGCATCGAAGAGGTGCTTGTAGACGACGTCGTACTGTTCAGGCACGATCCCCAGCGAGACATGTTTGTGAGCAATACGGGCAAGCAGGATTTCCGGTGCACTGTCTGGATTCTTCACCAAATGCGCGGCAAAGCCCGCAATGCTTCCGGCGAGGGCCTGCTGTTGGGTCCCGTTCTTCTGGTTTGACCGGCTGAACAGACCATCAAAGAGCTCTGGATGGGCGGCGAACAGGCGCGCGTAAAAGTTTGTTGCAATACCGGGCATCTTCTCGCCTACCAGCGGCAGTGTGGCTTCGATGATGGGGTGTGACTGGTGCGAAAGCATTCCGGCTCCTTGCATTGAGGGCTACTGCTTTCAAAAGTAGCATGCCAAATGCCAGTTTTTTTCCGGGCTATGTTCTGCAGAGATTCAGGCGGTCGGATGCGACCGCGTCGACAGATCCTGCAGGGCGACGAATGCCGGTCCGATGCGGCCCGGACCTGCCAGGTCAGCGATAACCACGCCATCCAGTTCCGCATAAAAAGCATCCCGGGCACGAGCAAGGGTCACCCGCAGGCCGCAGCCGGCAAGGAGCGGGCAGTCACCTTTGGGAGTCCGGCAATCAGCAACATCGTTGCGGGTGTCGAGGCTCCGCAGCAGTGCCCCGACCGTTGCCCGTCTGCCTTCCTCACTGATCCGCAGGCCGCCGGAACGCCCGCGGACGACGTCCACCAGACCCAGATCCCGCAGCCGGATCACAGCCTTGCTCACGTGGTTGTAGGGGATGTCGATCTCCGCGGCGATGACTCGCGAGGTCTGGAGCCCATCGTGCGGTGCTGACGCAAGGATCATCAACACCCGCAGGCACACGTCGGAGAAGGCATTGATCCTCATGCCTCAACACTAGATGTGTTCCGGTCCGCGATCCTGACGTCCGTCGATTGGGGTCCAAAGTCCCTTCCGCCGGGTTGGCTTCCGCATCACACTGAGGTGGTTGCCGCAATCCTGCACGCCACGTTTGGAAGGCTTTTGCATGACGTCCACACCTCCCGGTCGCTCCGGGATACCGCGTGTCCTCCTGGCCGCCTGTTTCGAGTGATGTCTCTGCCTGAGAATGGGACCAGAGAATTGGCCAGGGCCCTTGTCCCTGTGGCGCTGGAATCGGTGGGTCCGGGCCTCACCGCCGCCGACGTCGCCGTCCGGGTCGACGCTGGGCTGACCAATGAGGCGCCCGACCAATCCAGCCGAAGCCTGTGGGACATTTTCAGGGCCAACGTCCTGACCCTGTTCAACGCGATTGTCGCCGGGAGTTTCGTACTGCTCCTTTTGCTCGGTCAATGGCGGGACGCTCTCTTCGGTTTCGCAGCCGTCGGTAACGCACTGATCGGAGTGATCCAGGAATATAAGGCCAAAAAGTCTCTTGATCACCTTGCACTTCTCAACGCTCCACGCTCCCGGGTGCTTCGGGACGGCGTCGTTCAGGACATCGACTTCTCGATGGTTGTGCAGGACGACGTCCTGGTCCTTCGCGCCGGGGACCAGGTTGCCGCAGATGCAATGATTCTTGACGCCAGCGGACTGGAAATCGATGAATCGCTTTTGACTGGGGAATCGGAACCGGTGGAAAAGGATGTCGGCGCCGAAGTGCTTTCCGGTTCAAGCGTCGTCGGCGGTGAAGGCTGGGCACGAGTTACCAGGGTGGGTGCCCGATCCTTCTCGAGCCGCCTCACTGCCGAAGCCAAGCGTTTTTCCTTGGTGCACTCTGAGATCCGCCAGGGCCTCAACCAGCTCCTCCGGTGGATCACCCTGGCACTGTTACCCATCATGGCCATTGTCATCAACGGACAGATGCAGAGCCAGGGCGGCTGGCAGCTGGCCGTAGCCACCGGAAGCTGGCGACTAGGGGCGGTCGGCGCCGTCGCCAGCGTAATCGCCATGATTCCCTTGGGGCTAGTCCTCATGACAAGTGTCGCTTTCGCTGTGGGTGCGGTTCGCCTGGCCCGGCAAAAGGTGCTCATCCAGGAGTTGGCAGCGGTAGAAGGGCTTGCCCGGGTTGATGTGCTGTGCCTGGACAAGACCGGCACCCTCACCGTTGGCAAGATTGTTTTCGATGCCGCCCACGAGATCGACGCCGAGCCGCGGGCAGGGTGGAAGCATGCGCTCGGGTGGTTTGGGGCAGACCCGAACGCCAACACCACCGCCAGATGCCTGGCTGAAGCCTTCCCGCATGATGACCCGATTCGACCGCTTTCCTCCGTGCCGTTTTCCTCCGCCACGAAGTGGAGTGCGGTGAGTTTCCCCGACCGCACCCCCGAGGCAGGGACGTGGCTGTTGGGAGCCCCTGAGGTTGTCCTCGGCGGGGGGAATCCCCAGGCCGAACGCGCGCTGGAACTGGTGGCCGGTCTTGCCACATCAGGTCTTCGTACCCTTGTTCTGGCCCACGTGCGCCAGACGGCCGTTGTTAGCCTGGACGGCGAAGCTGTGCTTCCGCCCGAACCCGCCCCGGCCGTCGTCCTCACTTTTCGTGAGCAGGTCCGTCCGGACGCCGCGCAAACCCTTTCCTATTTCAAGGATGAAGGGGTCGAATTGCGGATCATCTCCGGGGACGACCCCCGAACCGTCGCGGCGGTTGCCCGCGAGGTTGGTGTATCCACGGATGGCGGCTTCGACGCCCGTCAACTCCCCGACGATCCCGACGAGCTGGCTGCAGTGATGGAACGGCATTCCGTGTTCGGTCGGGTGACTCCCGCCCAGAAAAAGGACATGGTTCGGGCGCTGCGACGAAGCGGACACGTCGTGGCCATGACCGGGGACGGAGTTAACGACGCGCTGGCGCTCAAGGAGGCCGATATCGGCATCGCCATGGACTCGGCCGCAGCCGCGACCAAGGCCGTTTCGCGGCTGATCTTACTGGACGGGCGATTCGATAGGCTCCCCGGCGTCGTCGCCGAAGGCCGCCGGGTAATCGCCAATATTGAGCGGGTCTCAATGCTTTTCCTCGCCAAGACTTCCTACGCGGTAATTCTTTCGATAACCTTCGGGGCTCTCCTCTGGGACTTTCCGTTTCTGCCCCGCCAGCTATCCGCCACAGACGGCATTACCATCGGGATTCCGGCGTTTTTCCTGGCACTCATGCCGAACACCCGCCGTTACCGGACCGGATTCCTGAAACGCTCACTATCCTTCGCCGTACCCGCTGGGTTCATCATCGCTCTCGCCGTACTTACCATCAACGCCTACTCGCTCATCACAGGATCTGGCACGCCCGCTGAAACGCGGACAGCTTCGGCGCTGGTTCTGGCCTTGATAGCGCTATGGGTGCTGGTTGTTCTCTCGCGTCCTCTCAACCGTTTACGGGTGCTGATCGTCGGAGTGATGTACGCCGCTCTCGGTCTGGTGATCTCGGCACCGCTGCTCAAGGACTTCTTCGACTTCACAATGCCCGACGGCGACCACCTGGTGGCGACTGTGCTGGCCGCTGTTGTTGGAGCCGGAGCGATCGAACTTCTGTTTCGCTCCCATCAACGACGCCTCAACCCCGACGGGCCGACAGCAGGGTCCAGAGCATGACCGATCAGGAGGGAACCTGGCACGATCGACATAAGGCCTCGCTCACCGCAGGCCAGCAAGCCGCCGATATCCTGCGGAACGGAATGGGTAGCTGGCCCTTTGTTGGAAGCTTCATCGGTTTCATGCTCGTCTGGGCTGCAATCAACACCTGGGCACTAATGGCCGACGCCTGGGACCCGTACCCCTACATCCTCCTGAATCTCCTGCTTTCCATGCTGGCGGGACTCCAGGGCGCGATTCTTTTGATTGCGGCTAAAAGACAGGATGCGATTTCCGCTGCAATGGCTCAGCACGATTTCGATACCAATCTCAAGTCAAAGGAAGAGATCGAGCTACTGATCACCATCAGTCGTGAACAACTCGAAATCCTTCGTGAGCTGAAAGCGATGAGTGTCTCAACAGCGGATGGTGAACGAAGGGAATCGGGAGACTATCGAAGGTAGTGACACGGAAAGGGCACAAAGACCCTAACGCTCGCCCAACTTGGCGGGCGAGACTAGGGTAGCCGCTGCGACCATGCGGCGCAGACGCTGGGAAGGCACATCATGGAAGCACCCACTACGCCACGCATCGTCGTGGGGGTTGACGGCTCCGAACAATCTGTTGCTGCATTGCGGTTCGCCAGGAAACTGACGCCGCCCTTCGGCGCCGTGATTCAGGCTGTCAGTACCTGGGACTATCCACCGGAGTACGCAGGGTACGTGCCCCTCGGGAGTGACAACTTCGAGGAAATCACCCAGAAGAAGCTTGATGCCGCGGTGCAGACGGCCTTCGGCGAGGATCCTCCCGAGGGATTGGAGAAGGTGGTGCTCTTTTCCCACCCGTCGAAAGGTTTGGTCAAAGCGGCGGAAGGCGCTGTGATGTTGGTGCTGGGACGTCGAGGGCACGGGACATTCAGGGGCTTGCTGATGGGGTCGGTGAGTGGCGCGTGCGTGGCACACGCCAAATGCCCGGTGCTCGTGGTTGAGGGGTCAACAGGGGAACTGCCGGAGGAACGCCTGTGAGGGCGTTGCAGTACCGCACGGTTGGCGCGGCCCCCGAGCTGGTCGATGTTCCTACTCCCGTCCCGGGACCGGGCGAGGTCTTGCTGCGTGTGACTGCCGCCGGGGTATGCCATTCGGACCAATTCATCATGGACCTGCCGGAGGGCCAGTACAGCTATGGCCTGCCCCTGACCTTGGGACACGAGGGGGCCGGGACCGTCGAATCCTGGGGAGCCGGTGTCACTGGCCTTCAGGTGGGCGACGCCATGCTCGTGTACGGACCGTGGGGGTGCGGCCGCTGCTACACCTGCGCCCAAGGCAAGGAGAACTACTGCGAGGTCGCGGCTGAGCAGGAGATCCAGCCCCCGGGGCTTGGTGCACCGGGAGCGATGGCGGAGTTCCTGCTGATCGACGACCCACGCCACCTCGTACCCCTCGGGGATCTCGACCCGGCGGCCAGCGTGTCCCTCACCGACGCCGGGCTGACCCCTACCACGCCATCAAGCAAAGCTTGCCGAAACTGGTCCCCGGGTCGACGGCGGTCCTCATCGGCGTCGGCGGACTGGGGCATGTCGGTGTCCAGATTCTTCGGGCCTTGAGTGCGGCAACGATCGTCGCCATCGACACGTCAGAGCCGAAACTTGCCCTGGCGATCGACGTCGGCGCCGACTACGCCCTGCCGCCCGGCGAGGACGCCGAAGCGCAGATCCGTTCTCTGACCGGGGGGAAGGGCGCCGCTGTGGTGTTCGACTTTGTGGGGGCGCCGATCACCACCGGCTTTGCCTCCCGGGTGGTCGGTACTGGTGGTGAGATTGCCATTGTGGGCGTCGGCAGCGGCACGGTTGACGTCGGATTCTTCTCCACGCCGTGGGATGCCGCGGCCCGCGCACCGTATTGGGGATCCAGGTCTGAGCTGATGGAGGTAGTGGAGCTGGCGCGGGCGGGGAAGATTCACGTCGAAGTCGAAGAATTTCCCCTATCCGACGCACCCGCCGCGTATCAACGACTCCGGGCCGGCACTCTTCGCGGCCGCGCGGTCATCGTCCCGGATTACGCGCCTACCGAAGGTAACCCCACGTGATCGAGACGCTGTCCTCATTATTCGCACCGGAGCGGCCCATTATTGTCGCGTTCCGTGACCGGGCCACCGGGCCGCCACTCCTGCGCTGGGCGGTGCAGCGTAGTCTGCTCACCGGACAACACGTCACAGTGTTGCACGCGATCCCTGACCAATCCCTGGTCCTACCTGTGGAGGCGGGGGGCACCCCCTATGGGAGCCTGATTGCCGCGGCCCGGCAGACACTCGACGACGAATCCCGCCTGGTGTGCGCCGAGTATCCTGACGCGCACGTGACAGCCAACGTTCACTGCGGGGACATTGTGGACGCGCTGGTGAGCCTTTCTGAGGACGCTTCGCTCATTGTGGTCGGGGCCGATCGCGTGGACGGACACACCGGTCAATACCTTGGGTCGGTCGGTCAGCAGGCGGCGCTGGGGAGCGCTGCACCCGTGGCGGTGATTCCGCGCCAATCCAGCATCGGCGCGGTGCACGACGACGGTGCTCCCGACGTCGTCAGGACCGGAACGGTGGTGGTTGGCGTGGACGGCTCGCTGGAATCCGACGCCGCGCTGCGGGTGGCCGCGGCCGAAGCCAGCCGATCTAGGCTACTGCTGACGGTGGTTACTTCAGCGAAGGCCCCGGATACGCCCGGCGACCCAGCCGGGCACTCGAGGTCGTCGGCGCTCGCGGACGTCAAGGAACAGTATCCGCAACTGACCATCGTGCGTGAGATCGACGACCAGCGGACCCCAGTGCAGTCTCTGATGTTTCACGCAGCAGGCGCCGATCTGCTGGTGATCGGTAGGCACGGGCGTGGCGCGCGGCCCGGGATTCTGCTGGGCTCGGTGACCCACACCCTCCTGCTGAATCCACGGTGCCCCACCCTGGTGGTTACTCGTCGCTCGCCGCCGGGATCTCCTGTCCCGGAGGCGCAGGCATGATGTCGAAGCTGCGGCCGGTGATGCTTGCTGGCACGATCCGCATGAAGCGGTCCTTGCGCCCAGGCTCCCACGGATGGAGCGGAAGGTGAATGGTTGACATCAGTTCAGCCGTGCGTTGGATGGTCGACGCTTGTCCTTTGATCACTACGCTCCAGGCCCGAAAGCCGTCGGCCAGGACGCCGTCGGCCTCGTACGCCACCAGTGCCCCCTCCGCTTCCCGCTGCTTGGATCCTTCAGAGGTGCGGAAGACCAGCGTGCCATGATCGACCTGCGCATTGATCGGGAAGATCTCCGGCTGCCCATCGATGCACAGGGCCAGACGTCCATAGGCGGCACCCCGCAGCAACTCCCAACAGGCGTGGGCGGGTAAAACGGATGTGGGTGTAGTCTCGGAGTCCATAGCCCGACACTATGGTCGGACGTCCCGTTCCACTAGGGCCAGAAGACCTAATCCGCAGGGCTTAGCGCGTGTAGGCGCCTTCACATTCGGCACCATCAGGAATTGAAGGTCAGGGTTCAACTCACTGGAGTCGCACAATGAGTCCCGCACCAACCACCCAGGTGACCGATCCCGGCGACCGACCTCTCCATAACTCAACCGTCCACGGCGGTGTGGACCACCTCCTCGCCGGCTTCGCGGCAATCGCTGAAAACCAGGGCCTGCAGACCGTCCTGGAGCGAGTGGTGGCGGCCGCATGTCGTTTGGTCGACGCGAAGTTCGCGGCTCTTGGCGTTATCGGTCCCGACGGCGCCCTCAGCCACTTCATCACCGTGGGCTTGGACCAGGACCAGATCGCCAGGATCGGTGCGCTGCCCGTGGGTCATGGAGTTCTTGGTTCGCTCATTAGCGAGCCGAAGCCGCTTCGCCTCGAAGACTTGCGAGACCATCCGGCAGCGTCTGGTTTCCCCCCGGGGCACCCGAAAATGACATCGTTTCTCGGCGTGCCGATCAGAGTGCGTGACACAGTGTTCGGCAACCTCTACCTCACCGAGAAGAACGGCGGCGGCGACTTCAGTCAGTCCGACGAAGATCTGACGGTGGCTCTCGCGGCCGCCGCAGGGGTCGCGATCGAAAATATGCGGCTCTTTGAAGCAGAGACGCGCCGGTCCCGGTGGCTCGAGTGCGGCCAGGACGCCGTCCGTGCCCTGTTGAACACCTCACCCGATCGGACCCTTAGCGACGTCGAACTCGTTGCGGAACACGCAAAGGCAGCTTCCGAATCGGCCCTGGTGCTCATCCTGACCCGGTTGGAATCTGACGAGTCTCTCTACTGCGAGGTGGCGCTCGGATTGCACGGCGATGACCTTCGAGGGCGGCTGGTGGGCGATGGTGCTGTCCTGCGGACGATGATGCTTCAGTTCGGCGACGTTTCAGTGCTGAATGGGCATGAACTACACGACGTGCTGCCTAGTCGGGAGGCCGAAGTCTTCGAAGCCGCCATCTATACGCGAATTACAGACAGGGGCACTCACGCCCGGTTTCTGGTCATGGCCCGGACCCGTGACGACCCGCCGTTTTCGTCGGTGGACCAGCGCATGGCAGCAGCGTTCGCCTCCCAAATCTCGACGGCCTTGGAACTGACCCAGATGCAGATTCAGCGCGAACAGGACGCCGTTTTCGGAGACCGCGACAGGATTGCGCGTGACCTGCATGACCTCGTGATCCAGCGGATGTTCGCGGCTGGACTAAGTATCCAGAGTCTCCGCAAGCACGTAGTGGGGGAGGAGCCGCTTGCACGCATAGCCTCGGTGACTACTGAGCTCGATGCGACGATCAAGGAACTGCGGGATACGATCTACTCGCTCCAGTCGGCAACGCGCAGTGAAGCAGCGCTCAGTTCGCGGATTCTGGCGTTGGTCCGTCAAGTCCTCGACGGCTCCGAGGTTGAACCAGTCGTCCATTTTTCTGGACCGCTCGACACAGCCGTTCGGGAAGCAACCGCCGCCCAAGTGGAAGCCATCGTTCGGGAGGCGCTCTCCAACGCATTGCAGCATTCATATGCCACCACCATCATGGTGTCCTTGTCCGCCGGCAAACAATGTGTCAACCTGCGGATCGCGGACAACGGACGAGGGTTTGAGCAGAACGGGCGTCTCAGCGGCCTGCGGAACATGCAGCAGCGTGCGGAGGAGCTCGGGGGACAGGTCACGATCGAATCCTCACCCGGCCAGGGCACCGCGATCGACGTGTCGCTGCCGCTCACCTGAGCCCATTGTCTCTGCACCTCCCCAGATTCACTTTGCTCCCGTCGCCCCTGCACCTCTCCGGACTCCCCTCGCTACCACCCGTCGTCTCATGGCGGTGAGCAATCTGGACTCAGGGGGTCAATGTCGACAATCCGGGCGGAAATGTCGGGCACCGAGGTCCAAATTGACCACCGAAACGGGCTCTCGGGGCCGTGCGCGAGGGGTCGTGGAGGATGGCTGCGACGACGACGACGACGGCGACCGGGCTGGCGTCAGCGCTGCGGGCTCGCCGGTCGGGAGATATAGACAGCCGCTTGCGTGCGGCGCTGGAACCCCAGCTTCGCCAGCACCGACGACACGTAGTTCTTGATCGTCTTCTCGGCCAGAAACAGTTCGGCGCCGATTTCCCGGTTGGTCATCCCTGCCCCGATGAGAGCGAGGACTTTCTTCTCCTGTACCGTCAGACCCGCCAATCGGGAATCCTCTGGCTGGACGGCTGTGAAGCCAGCGATGACCTTCGCCTTGACCTCTTCGTCGAAAAGCGACTCGCCTCTCGCTGCGCGGCGCACCTTCTCGAGCAGGTCCGAACCGACAATTTCCTTGAGAATGTAGCCAGCCGCGCCGGCCAGAATGGCACCCCGCATGGCGTCGTCGTCGTCGTAACTGGTAAGGATCACGCATTGCAGCGACGGATCCACTGACCGCACGTCGCGGCACACCTCAATGCCGTTCCCGTCAGCAAGCCGGGCATCCAGAATGGTCACATCCGGGGCAAGTGCAGGAATGCGGCGGACGGCCTCAACCGCTGAACCGGTCTCGCCGGTCACCGCGAATCCCTCGCCCTCCAGGAGGTCGCGAAGGCCGCGTCGAACCAGTTCGTGGTCATCGAGCAAGAAAACCGTCACCGGGCGGGGCGGCGTTGCCGTATCTACAGTCATCATCGTCTTTCATCATTCGTCAGTTGTTCAATCATCGGCCGCGACACTCCGCACCGGCAGTGCCATAAGACCCGGTCCATGATTTAGCCCACGGAATTATTGGTTGACCAGGTGGCTTGCCGTAGGTAGGACAGTTCGCCATCTTCACGACGGTGGCCCCGGGCCATCCGTGTTTCCACTGCAAGGAGAACGCTCAATGAATCACAACAAATTGACACCCCAGGCGGGGAACCCCGGCGGTGGCACCGCATTGGTGGTGGGCGCCTCAGGTATCGCGGGGTCAGCCCTGGTGGAGAAGCTCGCCGGTGAGGGATGGCAGGTGCTCGCCATGTCACGCAACGCAGGAACGCCCAGAGCCAACGTGCGCTACGTTCCCGCCGACCTGTCCTCGCCCCAGTCATTGACGACGGCGCTTGCCGCCGAAACCCCGACTCATGTGTTCTTCACGGCCTGGGCCCGCCAGGACACCGAGGAAGCGAACATTAGGGTGAACGCCGCCATGCTGCGGAACCTGCTTGAGGCGTTGGACAACAAGCCGGTGGTGCACGTCGCGCTGATGACCGGGCTGAAGCACTACCTCGGGCCGTTCGAAGCCTACGGAGAAGGGAACATGCCGGACACCCCGTTCCATGAAGAGGAACCCCGACTGCCGGTCAACAACTTCTACTACGCCCAGGAAGACGAACTGTGGGCGGCGGCCGCAACGCAGGGGTTCACCTGGTCGGTGCACCGTGCGCACACGGTGATCGGCCATGCCGTGGAAAATGCCATGAACATGGGCCTGACCCTCGCCGTCTACGCCGCCCTGTGCAAGGAATCCGGCCGGCCGTTCATCTTCCCCGGATCCATCACCCAGTGGAACTCCCTGACCGACATGACCGACGCCGGTCTCCTCGCCGATCACATGGTGTGGGCCGCAACCTCACCCGGCGGCGCTGACGAGGCATTCAACGTGGTCAACGGAGACGTGTTCCGGTGGCGCTGGATGTGGCAGCAACTCGCCGCCTACTTCGGGGTGCAGGCCGAAGGATTCAAGGACGAGCCCCGCCCCCTCGAGGTTCAGATGGCCGGCGCCGAGTCGCAGTGGGAGCATCTCGTTGCAGCAAACGCCCTAGCGGAACCACGCCTGGACCGGGTGGCGTCCTGGTGGCACACTGACGGGGATCTGGGCCGCAACCTTGAGGTGGTCGCTGATATGAGCAAGAGCCGCGTAGCCGGGTTCACCGGGTACCGGCGCACCCTCGACGCCTTCACAGGCCTGTTCGAACGCTACCGCGCGGAGAAGCTCATTCCCTGAGTAACGTTCGTGGGCTTAACGAGCGGCGCGACCGCCCTACCGGGCCTGGACCCTCAACCAGAGATATCCGCGCGGCGCGAGGGTGATTCCGCCGTCGAGCCGCAGCGCAGTGTCGGTCAGGAGATCGACGACGTCGGGCACGAACCCGCTCAGCGTGGTTGAGGTCACCGTCTGCGGGTCGTCGCTGAAATTCGCCAGCACCAGAACCGTCGAATGCTCGCCGGGCCGCTGGTACCCCAGCACACTGCGATTGCCGGTGGCGAAGTCGACCAGCCGGGTCCCGGCCAGCTCCGGGCTGGCCGCCCGGACCGTGATCATCCGCCGCAGGCCCGAGTAGACAGCGCCCTCCGGCGCCGAGGGATCGTGGCGGCGGGCGTACCGTGCTGCCGGATAACGCGGGCGGTGCACCCACCGGCTGTCCGCCGCATGACCAGCCTCCAACGCGTACTGATAGTCGTTGAGCTGGCCCACCTCGTCGCCCAGGTACAGCAAGGGGATCCCGCCAGTACTGAAGGTGATCGAGTGCGCCAGTAGGATACGGTCGACGGCGGCGGCCTCACCGCCCTGCAACCCGCACAACGACGCCGTCGTGCCCGAAATTCTGCAGTCGCTGGTTCGGGGGTTGTCCTGGAACGGGACGCCGCGGGCGAAGCTGCCGGGAAAGCGGTTGACGTAGAAGGAGTTCAGGAACCTGCGGTGGTCGAACCCGTTGATGCCCAGTTCCGCGGCGTCGTCGTCGGCGAAGGTCCACCCGATGTCGTCGTGGCTTCGCACATAGTTCACCCAGGTGGTGCCGTCCGGGATGGCGTGCCGGCGCTGCAGCGCCTGGGCGAGGAGCGATACGTCCCGGGTGGCAAGGGACTCCCAGATCAGCGCCATCTGTAGCGGGTTATAGGAGAGCTGGCACTCGGCCGGGTCGATGTAACGCGCCACCTCATCGGGGTGGACGATGGCCTCGGACTTGAACAGCAGCGACGGGGCAGCCATTCTGCAGACCGCGTTGAACGCCTGCAGGAGCGCGTGCGCCTCTGGGAGGTTTTCGCTGGTGGTGCCGAGCTGTTTCCAGATGAAGGCGACGGCGTCCATCCGCAGGATGTCGATGCCCTGATTGGCGAGGAACAGCATCTCGCCGGCCATGGCCCTGAACACGGCTGGGTTGGAGTAGTTCAGATCCCACTGGAAGCTGTGGAAGGTAGCCCACACCCAGCGCCCATCCGGGATGCGGACGAACGAGCCGGGATGGTCATCGGGAAAGATCTCCCGGACGTGCTGTTCAAAGGCGTCCGGCATGGAGCGGTCGGGGAAAATCCAGTAGTAGTCGCTGTAGGTGGGGTCGGCGGCTGCCGCTTTGCGCGCCCATTCGTGTTCGTTCGAGGTGTGGTTGAAGATGAAGTCCACCACCAGGGAAATCCCGTTGACCCGCAGGTCTGCGGCGAGGGCCCGGAGCTGTTCCATCGAGCCGAGTGCGGGGTTCACTTCGCGATAGCTGGAGACCGCGTAGCCGCCGTCGGAATGCGGTTCGGGGGCAAGGAATAATGGCATTAGGTGCAGGTAGGTGAGGTCCAGTTCCTTGAAGTAGGGGATCTGGGCGCGGACACCATCCAGGTTGTTCGCGTAGCGATCCACGTAGCAGACCCCGCCGAGCATGGAATTCGACAGGAACCAGCCGCTGTCCTGCTCCTTCGCGTCGTCAACGGCCTTCAGCTCCGCGGGGCGTGCCTGCCAGGAACGGGTCGCCTCCAGTACCAAGGCGGTGAGCTGGTCCAGCCAGTCGCTTTGCGGTCCGTAGAGGGAATGAAAGAGCTGGCACAGGTTCGGGAAATGGCGATCGAACCGGCGGAGGAAGGCGTCGTCGTCGTCCATCCGGTCCGACTGGGCGGCGAGGGCCGCGAGTACCTGTTGCCGGGCCTGCTGGCCGACCTGCTCTTCCACGACGTGGCGTCCCTCCGCTGATGAGTGCTGTCAGCCCTATCCTGTCATCCGATCTGAGGCCTCTGGTTCGATAGTGGTGCCGGGCGCCGATGATGACGAGGTTCCCATCGTCAGCGGCATAGACGATTCGGTGCTCGATCTGGATCACGGGTGCCTTTCCCGCCCGCCGACAGCCGTGGAGCTTTAGTCTTCGCTAACCTGATGGCGGAACCGGTCGCGCTTGGTGTGAAGATCCCAGAGGATTCCGGCGAGGACCTCGGGGTCCTTCTCCGGGTCGCCGGCGACGATTCGCCCGCCGATGATCAGCTGGGAGACCTGGATGCCTTCCTCGCCGAGAACCTCGTTGAGGAGTTGGGCGTAGGCGGCCTGGCCGGCGAACGCCACCGAGGTTCCGGTGACACCGCGACCGGGCTTGACCGCCGAGCCGCCATTGACGAACAGGATGGTGCCTCGGTTTTCGCCGAGGAACCGCATGCCGGGCACCACCTGGTGAACGGCCGCGACGGGGCCGTAGATGGAGAATTCGATGGGGCCGACCAGGTCTGCCGGGGTGGTTTCCAGTACCGGCCGCATGAAGTCTTTTTGTGGCAGCGGGCTGTACTGCAGAACCTCGATGGGCCCGAGGGTCTCGGTCACCTGTTCCAGGGCCTTCGCAATGGAGGCGGGGTCCCGCACGTCGGCGGTGAATCCCTTCGCGTGCACTCCCTCTTTGGCGAGGTCGTCAGCCAGCGCGTCGAGGCGGCCCTGATTGCGCGAGATGAGTCCGACTGCGTACCCTTCCGCGCCAAACTTCCGCGCGACGGCGGCTCCGAGTCCTGATCCTGCTCCGATGATTGCAATAGTTGTCATACTTCATGCAAGAGCTCAGTGGGCTGATGTATTCCTTAGGCCCTAGCTGCGGTCGGTGTAACGACCCTCTGATTGTCCGCTGATGGACCGGTTTGAGGAGGTCACGTAGGTGCCGCGGGTCTGGAGCGAGCCGCCGTCGCGCGTCGTGACGTAGGTTCCCTCGGCCAGCGTGCCGGGGTTGCGGGTAGTGACGTAACGCCCTCCGAGGAGGGGGAGTGGCCGGGCGACCGGTGCTGACGCCTCATGGGCGGTGGTGGTCGAGCGGGCGGGTGCGGTCCGGTTCAATAATGACATGGTAAATCTCCTATTTTTGGGCGCGGCGGAAGAGCCGAGCAGTTCAGCGTTGAAGTGGTGGTGGCCAGCGGCAATCGCGGAGTGATGCGATCGTGGGCCGTAAGTGAGAGCGGTGGCTTAACCGGTAGCGGGAGAGCCGTTGGTTTGGCAGTTGCGGCATAGTCCGTTGAAGGTGACTTCCGCCGAGTAAATAGTGAAGCCCGAATCATCGGAAGGGGTGAGACAGGGTGCCCCGCCGATGACGCAGTCAACGTCCTTAACCAACCCGCACCCAACACACGACAGGTGGTGATGATTGTCTCCGACTCTGCATTCGAACAGCGCCGGGGAGTTCGGTGGATCGAATCGTCGGACCAGTCCGGCGCCCGTGAAGGATGCGAGGATGCCGTAGACCGCCTGAGCGGACGTTCCGCTCAAGGTCTTGCGCACCTCGGCGAAGACCTGTTCGGCACTTGAGTGGGGAGCGTGCCGGAGAACTTCCAGCACGGCAACCCGAGGCAATGTCACTTTCAAACCCGAGCCCCTGATGATCCTCTTTAGAGCATCGGGGTGGGTCTGCGAGTCAGTGCCGGTGGCCATGACACAACTGTACCAGTTGTTTTGACTAGTTCAAAACAACTGTGACTGGCAGGCGTTCATCAGTCGTTTGTCCGCAGATCGTGCGGGGGCCATCTGCGGACCCTAGCGTGGGGGAACCAGTCCCAAACCCGAAGGACCTTTCAATGCAGATGCGACTACCCGCCATCCTGATCACTACGGCTCTCGCGCTCTCGGCAGTGGGCCTGAGTGCCCCGCCGGTGCAGGCCGGAGGTCTGAAGGATCGCTTCGACCTCCAGGCGCACCGCGGAGGTACCGGCCTTTACACCGAGAGCACGCTGGAATCCTTCGCCAACGCGTTGAAGCTCGGCGTGACCACACTGGAACTGGACACACAGGTGACTGACGACGGCGCCGTCGTCGTGACCCACGACCGGCAGATCAGCGCGACCAAGTGCCGCGACACCGCCCCAGCGTCACCGGATGACCCGGAATTTCCGTATGTGGGGAAGTACATCACCAACTTGACGCTCGCCCAGGTGCAGACCGTTGAGTGTGGCTATGCGCCGCTGCCACAATTCCCGGATCAGCAACTGTCGCCGGGACCGATCGTCGAACTGGCCGATGTTTTCGCTCTCGTGAAGCAGTTCCGTGCGAAGTCGGTGATGCTCAACATTGAGACCAAGGTTGAGGCGGGTGCACCGGAGCAGACTGCTCCGCGGGATGAGTTCGTGTCCGCAGTGCTGCAGGAAATTGACGAGCACAAGATGGGTCGGCAGGTCAGCGTCCAGAGCTTCGATTGGGGCGCGCTCAGGGTGGTTGAAGAGCTCAACCACCGCCTCCCCCGCGTGGCCTTGACCAACGGCGACTTCCTGCAGGTGGGTCAGCCGGGAGCGTCCCCTTGGCTAGGCGGTCTGGACGCCGACGATTACGACGGCGATCTCGTAGCGCTCGCTTCCGAGCTGGGCGTCGAAGCCATCTCACCGGTGCACGGCAACCCACAGGGAGGAGCCGTAGGGGATGAGGGGTATACGCCATACGTGACAGCACAAATGGTTGCAGACGCCCACGACGCGGGGCTGAAGGTCATCCCGTGGACGGTGGATGACCCAAACACCATGCGCTACCTGATGGACCTCGACATTGACGGGCTGATTACCGACCGCCCGGACCGACTCCGGGCGATTATGGCCGAACGCGGTCTGAAGCTGCCGAAGCAGTTCGCCGGGCCGGGTTCACGCTCGGACGACTGATTCGTCGGTTCTGCCCCCGGTAGCCTTGGACCGTGACTGAGAACTACAGGTACGACGTCGAAGTGCTGCACCTGCTCGTATCGCCTGCGCACGCGTATTTCGGTCGTGCCCGCGACGGCGCCGCTGACGTGCCCACGAGTGACGCCGACCGGGTGGACCTGGTGGCCGGCAAAGGGATTGTGGGGGACAGGTTCTTTGGCAAGGCCGCCCACATGGACGCCGCCGTGACGCTGATGGCTGTGGAGGCGCTCGAAGACATCGCTGCGGACCTGGCCGCGGCACCCTTCGACCCGCTGCTGACCCGGCGGAACGTTATCCTGCGGGGCGCCCAGCTGCATCCGCTGCTGGGTCTGGAGTTCGAGCTGGAGTCCCGCGGCGACGTCGTACGGTTGAAGGCCGGACGCCCCGCACATCCGTGCGTCTGGATGGATCGCATGCTCGCCCCCGGAGCCCACGCGGCAATGCGCGGCCGTGGCGGAGTGCGCTGTCAGCCGTTGTCGGATGGGGTGTTGCACCGTGGTCCGGCGGTATTGATCAGCCCGGTTCCCCTGGAACCGGATCGTGCCGGCGAAGCCACGCTCCGGCACCCATCCCGGTTGCCCTGACAACTTTTCGCTACTGGTGAGGAATACGTCGTCGTTCGCTGGCGTTGAGACAGGGGAAGTAAATTTTCCAGCACCCTAATCTGCAGGAGTCATCTATGCCTACGACCGTAAACGCCTACGCAGCCCCATCTGCGTCCGGGGACCTCGTCAAAACCACCATTGAGCGCCGCGACGTCGGCCCTGATGACGTGCTGATTGACATCAAGTTCGCTGGAATTTGCCACTCTGACATTCACACCGTCCGCGGCGACTGGGGACCCCAGTCCTACCCGCTGGCACCGGGCCATGAAATCGCCGGCATCGTCACCGAGGTCGGCTCCAACGTCACCAAGCACTCCGTGGGTGACCGCGTGGGTGTCGGCTGCATGGTGAACTCCTGCGGCGAGTGCAAGAACTGCGAGGCCGGCGAGGAGCAGTACTGCCTCGAGGGCAACACCGGCACCTACGGCGCCAAGGACCGCGACGGCACGATCACCCAGGGCGGTTATTCCACCCACATTGTGGTGACCGAAGCTTTTGTGATCCGCATCCCCGAAGGTATTGAGCTCGACGTCGCCGCGCCCCTGCTGTGCGCCGGCATCACCACGTTCTCACCCCTGAAGCACTGGGGCGCCGGACCGGGCAAGAAAGTCGCCGTCGTCGGACTCGGCGGACTCGGCCACATGGCCGTGAAGCTGGCCGCCGCGATGGGCGCCGAGGTCACCGTCCTTTCGCAGTCCCTGAAGAAGCAGGAAGACGGGCTCCGTCTGGGCGCCAAGCATTACTACGCCACCAGCGATGAGAACACCTTCAAAGACCTTGCCGGTTCCTTTAACCTGATCATCAACACGGTCAGTGCGTCGCTTCCCATCAGCGACTACCTCGGCCTGTTGGACCTGGACGGTGCGCTGGTCAACGTTGGTGCGCCAGCCGAACCGCTCCCCGTCAACGCTTTCGCGCTGATCGGTGGGCGCCGGTCGTTCGCCGGGTCCCTGATCGGTGGCATCCGCGAAACCCAGGAAATGCTGGATTTCTGCGCCGAGCACCACCTGGGTGCCGAGGTGGAGGTCATCTCCGCTGACAAGATCAACGAGGCCTACGAGCGCGTCCTGGCTTCGGACGTCCGCTACCGTTTCGTCATCGACACCTCAACGCTGAACTAGCGTTTGGCAGTGGCGAACCCCCGGCAGGAGCTACTCCTGCCGGGGGTTCGCGCGTTAAACTGGGGTTCATGACTGCGCACCTGAACATCACCGACGACCCCGACGCCGACCGGCTACTCTCCGAGGAGCCGCTCGCCCTGCTGATCGGGATGCTGCTGGACCAGCAAGTGGCCATGGAAACTGCGTTCATCGGTCCCGCGAAGATCAGGGACAGGCTCGGTGCGTTCGACGCTGCTACGATTGCCGGTCACGATCCGGATGCCTTCGCGGAGCTGTGCCGGACGCCGCCCGCCGTCCACCGCTATCCGGGGAGCATGGCGGCGCGCATCCAGACTCTTTGTGCCACACTGCTCGAAGACTGGGACGGCGACGCCTCCCAGATCTGGACCCGGGACGACCCCAACGGCGCGGAAGTGTTCAAGCGACTGAAGGCGCTGCCTGGGTTCGGGGAACAGAAAGCCAGGATCTTCCTCGCGCTGCTTGGCAAGCAGTACGGGTACGACGGCGACGGCTGGCGAACGACTGCCGGAGCCTACGGCGAGAAGGGCAGCTACCGATCCGTCGCCGACATTGTGGATCCGGAATCCCTGACAAAGGTACGGGAGACAAAGCGGGCAGCGAAGGCCGCCGCGAAGGCGAAGGGCTAACCCCCAACCCCCTACCTCCCAGCCCCCTCCCACCTTCCGTTGAGAAGTCAGATCGGGCGACTCGGCGGATTCGAGCGCCCGGATCCGCCAGATTTCACCCCTCGGCGGTGGGGTCTTGCGTCAAAGTGGCTGAGGGAGCGCCAGAGGTGGGGTAAGCGTCCTTCACATCATCGAGGTACGTGTTGATGCGGCGGGCACGCCGCACCTCCTCGGCGTCGACGTCCGCCATGATCAGCACCTCAGCATGGCGAGCCTCTGCCAACAAATTTCCGTGCGGACCGGCGATGCAGCTCAGACCGGTGAAGTGCGGCGGCGTGTGATTGGCATACGCCACGTAGATGCCGTTTTCCAGCGCGCGGGACGGCACCATGAGGGTGGAAATGCGTTCCGCGTTATATGTCCGGTCTCCTGGTAAGCCGTCGACATCACCCGTGAACGGCACCGCCGTGGGAACGAGAAGCGCGTCGGCGCCGCCCTGTGCTGCGGCTCTGACAAACTCCGGAAATTCGACGTCGTAGCAAATTCCCAGCGCCAATCGCAGGCCTGCATAGTCGAACACCCGCGGGGGTTGGACACCAGGGTGGAAAACTGACTTTTCCTCGGGTCCGAACAGATGAGATTTGCGATACCGGGTCCGCTCGGAACCTTCGTCGTCGAAAAACGAGGCGCTGATATAACGCTGCCCATCCTCGTCATCGACGCTGGACCCGACGATTGCGATCTGACGAAGCCGGGCAATGTCGCTTATCTGCTCGCGCACGGCCTTGCCGTCAGAAGCGCACATTCGTGCCGGCGCATAGCCGGTGACGAACAGCTCAGGAGTGACGACGACGTCCACCCCCTGGCGAGCCGCGTCAGCTGCCATCTGATCCAACCGCGCCAGATTCTCCTCAATCTCGGCTACCTTTCCGGTAGCTTGCCAGACGCCGATCCGAGCCACGGTATCTCCTTCACATTTGGATAGATTTGATTAAGTCTATTGACACCGCCCAGCTTTAGGGCTCTCATGAACCAGGAAACCGAAAGATATTCGATTATTTGAAGAGGAGGCAGACGTGGTCAGAGATTCCGCCCAGGTGCAACAGGAACTGCAGCGCCGTATAGAGGTGATTCGCACCGTCGAGGCCGCTGACCCGGCGCGACGCGCACTCAGCCGTAACGACCTGGCCGTGTATGTGGGCACCACCGTCCTGATAAGCCTGCTCGGAGTGCTGGTGATGGTCCTGTGACCGGGTCTAAAAGCACCGCTGCGGAAGAAGTAACGAACGCCAATACTTTCGGTTCCCTCCCCCTGCTGAAATCCGAGCGAGTATGGACCGCACTTGACTTCAGCTGGGTGAACGTGGCGCTCGCTATCGCGACATGGGCGTTCCTGGTGGGTGGCGCAACCGCCTCGTTCGTGGGCTTCCAGCAGGGTGTAGCTGCGATGATCATCGGAAATGCGATCGGGCTATGTTTTATGGTCCTCGCCAGCACCGTAGCCAGCCAACGGTACGGAGTAGAGCAGTACACCATTCTTCGGCCGGTCTTCGGAGTAGCGGGGGTTGGGGTGCTGGTCTTTACAGTTGTGCTGATCACCGAGATGGGGTGGTCGTCACTGCTGGGCATCATGGTGGGTCGTGCCACAACCCAGGTAGCAGGTGTTGCTACCGGGATGGAATTCGATGAGTATGGCCTGATGGTCACTTTGGGGGCCTTGGTGGCGCTCGGCGTTGCCTGGTATGTCCTCTCCCGCGGCCCCATCACGATCGGCCGTCTGAACAAGTTCATTGCACCTGGGCTTTTGATCGTCACCGCGTTGCTGATGGTCTTTCTGGTCCTTAACACTTCCTGGACAGCACTGCTGGAAGCAGCACCGCTCGCGCCATTCGATGATCCCCAGCTGAACTTCATGATCGCGGTTGAGTTCAATGTTGCTGTCGGCGTTTCGTGGTACCCGGTGATGGGCTCGCTCGCTCGGATGACCACGTCGCCGAAGGCCGCCATCTGGCCTGCCTACGGTGGACTGCTCATCGCCACCCTGCTGGCGCAGATTGTCGGCATGGGAGCGGCCCTGACCCTGGGTGACTCGGATCCCACGGTGTGGATGATCCCCTTCGGCGGTCCGCTCTTGGGTGCGTTTATCCTGTTGTTCATCTGCTTCGCCAACATCACCAGCATGTCCTCGATTGTCTACTCCACAGTGCTTGCCCTAAGGCAGTCCAGCGGTCAGTTACTCACTCGTCTGCATTGGAAATGGCTGTGTGCCGGGTTTTTCGTATTGCCTGCGTTGCTGGCGTTTTTCCCCCAGTTTATGTACGAACGATTCGTCTTATTCGTCACGCTGAGTGGTGCATTTCTCGCTTCAATGTGCGGGGCAATCATTGTTGACTACTTCATCCTGCGGAAGCAGCGCATCGACTTGGCCGAGCTCTATGCCCCCGGAGCCAAGAGTGCTTATCACCTGCCCGGCGGGGTGAACTGGGCTGGCATGGCAGCCGTGGTTGCAGGCGCTGTGTTCTACCTATGGATCTATAACCCCGTCACCCTCGAAACCCAACCCGCGTTCAACGTCATTTCCGCTTCGCTGCCCGCCGCCGTCGTCGGAGGAATCGTGTATTGGATTCTGGCGGTCGCGCTTTACCAGCGGCGAGGAATTGGTGGCTATGACCTGGCAGAACCAACCGATGTGAAGGAGTCGCACTCATGAGCATCAGCTCGCGTGCCGCGGTGCACCGCGGCAGTGGATCCGCTCTGGAGATCATCCGGATTGACGTGGCCGCGCCCGGACCGGGTACGGTGCTGGTTCGACTCGGCGCGTCGGGCGTCTGCGGCTCCGACAGGCACGTTCTCGACGGTGAATGGGAGATGCCGTCTCCCACCGTGATGGGCCATGAAGGCGCGGGTGTCGTCGAGGCTATTGGCGGGGGCGTCGAGGACGTAGCTGTTGGGGATCATGTGGTGCTCAGCTGGTTTTACCCGTGCCGGCGCTGTACCGCCTGCCTTTCCGGGAGGGCCTTTGTGTGCACTGGTAGTCGCTCGGAGGAATGTGTGCTGCCCGACGGGAGCACGCCACTGTCGGAGAACGGTGCCCCAGTGTTTCCCTATCTGGCGGTCGGGTCGATGAGCGAATATGCGGTCGTTCCCGAATCGGCTGCGGTGAAAATCCCGGCGGAAGTGCCCTTTGATGTTGCTTCACTTCTGGGATGTTCCGTATCCACTGGCGTTGGAGCAGTAGTCAACGACGCGCGGGTGGCGCCCGGTCAGTCCGCCGTCGTCGTCGGGACCGGTGGGGTGGGCCTGTCCATCATTATGGGACTGAACCTGGTGGGAGCGTCCCCAATTATCGCTGTCGATCTGAGTGAGGAGAAACTTGCGATAGCGAAACGGTTCGGGGCCACTCATACGGTGATCGCGGGTTCGGGTACCGAGCAAGTGATCCGTGAGATCACCGGTGGGGGAGCGGACTATGCGTTCGAGGCGATTGGCCGGAAAGAAACAATTGAATCGCTGCCCGGGCTGCTCGTGCGAGGGGGCACTGCCGTCCTGGTTGGTCTGCCCCCGGCCGATGAGACGGTCAGTTTCGATGGGCTGGCCTTGGCTGAAGGCGGGCTCCGGATCGTCGGATCCAATTATGGGTCGACTGTCCCCGGGCGTGACTTCCCCCGGCTGGCCGAACTGTACCTGGCCGGAAAGCTCCCAGTGGACGAGCTGATCTCAAACCGTATCGGTCTGGACGACGTCAACGAAGCATTCGATGCGATGCGTCGTGGGGAGCGGGCACGCAGTGTCATAGTGTTTTAGCCTCCTCCCAACCACAAAGGAAGTCGATGGTCAGGCCCAGCACCCGAATCCTCACTCGCGGAAAAATTTTCCGGGCAGCCTTGGAACGGTTCGATGAGAACCGGGAGTTTTCGATACCCTTGCTGGCCAAACGGCTCGGTGTTAGTCCTTCCTCTCTCTACCACCATGTGAAGGGAGGAAGGACTGAGATCCTTGAGGGCATTCGTGCTCTCATCAGTCAGGATGCGCATGACCGGGGGGACTTCCCCCGCGGCGGTGGGAGCTGGCAAGAACAGACGCGCCGCTGGGCGATCAACTATCGCCACGCCATGGGACTTCACCCCATGGTCATTCCAGCTCTCGTTGGCGAATCAGTTGACGACGAGCCAACGTTGGAAATTTATGAAGCTCTGGCTCAGATCCTTGAGACGGCTGGGTTCCGCGAAGGACTCCTGCTGGACGCGCTGTCCGTCGTGGACCTGCTCGTTCTTGGCTCCGCGATTGACGCAGCCTCCCCTGAACCGCCCTGGGAACCATCAGAACACGACCACCCCGCCCTGTCCCGGGCATTGGCGGCTCGCGCGGATATCGGGCGTCAGGATAGCGCTTTCACCCTCGGGCTCGATGCGGTCGTCACCGAACTGGAACGAAAGCTCAACACCCCAACCCCCTCCGCCGGGTAGTTACTTCCGACGACTCACAGGCGCTTTGATGGCGGATCCACCCGATCTCACACCTCGGCGACCCGGTCAATGAACGGAATGGGCTTGACAAGGCATTTTATGACGATCCATAACGCCAAGGTTTTGACCCGACAAAATTTCTGCTTTAGCGTGATCTCAGAATCAAGAGTTCAACCAACGGCTCCCTGGCCGGTTGAACAGCAACCCTCTCCCGTAGTGGGGTGCTTCAGGTGAAGATTCGGCCACCGGAACAAATCCCCGGACGGCAAGTACGGCGTACCCGGTACCGACCCTCATTCAGGGCTCGTAGTGGCTACCGCCCGCGATCTTGAAGCGAGCCAGCATGTAACCTCTGAGCCACCTCCACCCGAATGTCGTTGCAGTTCTCGCAGCACTTCGCACACCTTCTTATCTGCCGACCCAGCGGCCGCGCCCATCCAATATCCCCGGCCGGCTGGACTCCACTCAAAGGAAATCATTATGAAATCCCGCAAACTCCTCACCATCGCCATCGTCCCCTTTCTCGTCTTCACCGTAGCGTGCGGCGCTGCAGAGGGCTCCGAGTCCGGCAATGAGAGCATCAAACTCGGCGTCGTCGGCGCCAGCGACCCGGAGTGGGGCCTGCTGACCGAGGCCGCCGCCGAGGAAGGCATCGACCTTGAGGTCATCGACTTCGCCGAATACACGCAACCCAACCCCGCGCTGAGCGAAAGCGAACTGGACCTGAACCAGTTCCAGCACCTGGTATATCTGGCCCGCTACAACGTCTCCAGCGGTGAAGAACTCGCCCCGATCGGCTCGACCGCCATCTACCCGCTCGGCCTGTACTCCACCCAGTACGGGTCGGTGGAGGAAATACCCGAAGGCTCAACGGTCGCCGTCCCCAACGACGAGAGTAACCTCGCCCGCGGTCTGCTGGTGCTCCAGTCCGCGGGGCTGGTGGTGCTCGACGACGGTGGCAGCGCTTTCTCCACAATCGACGACATCGACGAGGAGGCCTCCAAGGTCACCGTCACCACCCTCGAAGCCTCACTGACGCCCACATCGCTGCCCGACGTCGCGGCCGCCATCATCAACAACGACTTCGTGCAGGATGCTGGCCTGAACTTCGAGGATGCCATTGCCCAGGATGATCCGGCCGATCCGGCAGCCGCCGCGTACGTGAATGTGTTCGCAGCCCGCGCCGGCGAGGAAACCAACGAGACCTATCAGAAGCTCGTCAGTATCTACCAGGAAAACCAAGAGGTGCAGGACGCCGTTCAGGAGACCTCGGGTGGGACCGCCGAGTTCCTCCAGGTCACCCCCGAGGAGCTGCAGACGACCCTCGGCACCGTCGAGGAAGACACCCGCGCCCAAGGCTAATTAGCCCTCTCTCTCCTGTGGCCGGCCGGTGATCCCGGCCGGCCACAGGGTCTTTCACCAAGGAACTTCATGCCTCTCATTTCACTGCAGGGCGTCACCAAAAGCTTCCCGCCGGGCCGCCGCGGCGACGCCCCGGTACACGCCATCGACAATGTCAGCCTTGACATCGAGGCCGGGGAAATCTACGGGATCATCGGCTACTCCGGTGCGGGTAAAAGCACCCTGGTCCGCCTGATCAACGCCCTCGAAAAGGCCACCAGCGGAACCATCATCGTCGACGGTCAACAGGTCACCAACGTCCCGGATAGACAGCTCCGCAAGCTGCGTCTCGACATCGGGATGATCTTCCAGCAGTTCAACCTGTTCAACGCCAAAACGGTCTGGAACAACGTCGCCTACCCCCTGCGCGTCGCAGGGAAGAGCCGCGACGAGATCCGGGCGCGCGTCACTGAACTCCTCGACTTCGTAGGGCTGGCAGACAAGGCCTCCAACTACCCTGAACAGTTGTCCGGGGGCCAGAAACAGCGGGTCGGCATCGCCCGGGCGCTGGCCACCTCACCGAAAATCCTGCTCGCCGATGAGGCGACGTCGGCCCTGGATCCCGAAACCACCCACGAAGTGCTCCGGTTGCTGCGCCGGGTCAACGAGGAACTGGGCATTACCATTGTGGTGATCACCCACGAAATGGACGTGATCCAGACCCTCGCCACGAAGGTGGCGGTGATGGACAGCGGCCGGATCGTGGAGCAGGGTGACGTGTTCGACGTCTTCTCCACCCCTCGCGAAGCCTCCTCGCAACGGTTCGTCGCCACCGTGGTGCGGGGGATCCCCTCACCCGACGAACTCGCGGTCCTGCAGGAACGACATCTCGGCCGGATTGTCACCTTCTCCTTCCGCGACGGCGACTCCTCCCAGGCCTCCGTCTTCCTCGAACTGGCCGCTGCCGGCGTCGAGTTCGAACTGATCTACGGCGGTATCAACGACATTCGGGGCCGGGCGTTCGGCCATCTCACCCTCGCACTCACCGGGCCCGACGGCGCCATTGACGCGGCGCTCACCGGGCTGGCCGGACGTATCACTGTGAAGGAGCTCAGCTGATGGATTCGCTCATCACCCTCACCCCGGAACTGTGGGAGGCCACCTACGAAACCCTCTACATTGTTGGGTTCAGCCTGCTCTTTGGCGGGTTCGGCGGGCTCCTGCTCGGCATCGGCCTTTACACCACACGGGCCGGCAGTATTCTCGGTAACAGCGCCGTGTTCAGCACCCTGAACATCATCGTCAACATCTTCAGGCCCATCCCCTTCATCATCTTCCTCGCCGCCGCGCAGCCCCTGGCCCGGGCGGTCACCGGAACCGGGATCGGCAACAGTGCAATCATCTTCACCCTGTCCCTGGCCGCTGCGTTCGGGATCAGCCGCATCGTCGAACAAAACCTACTGACCGTCCAGCCCGGGGTTATTGAGGCGGCACGGTCCGTCGGAGCCGGACGCCTCCGCATCATCCTGACCATCCTCATCCCCGAGGCGCTTGGGCCGCTGATTCTCGGCTACACGTTCATCTTCGTGGCACTGGTCGACATGTCGGCGGTCGCCGGTTATGTGGGCGGCGGCGGGTTGGGCAACTTTGCTATCCAGTACGGCTACCGGCAGTTCAACCCGTGGGTCACGTGGGCTGCGGTGATCGTAATCATCCTGCTGGTCCAGGCGGTGCAGTTCCTCGGCAACGCGCTCGCCCGGAAGGCGCTCAGGCGTTAGCCGACCGAACGCGGCCCGGCTCAGAGATCGAACCCGTAAGTGGTGACCACTGGTTTATGGTCGGAGGGCGCAATATCCTCCTCGAAAAAATCCACGATCTCAGTGCTGAGAGCGCGGATATTTCCATAGTGGAACTGGAAGTCAATGACCCAGGGTGTGGTTGGTTTCGGCCAAGTGGGAACCGTGGGCCAAGTGGGGCCGGGAGTTACTCCAAGAGCAGAGTAGGAATCCTGTAATCCCGCGGCATGCAGGATCCGGGTGACGTGCCACGACTCGTTGAGATCGCCCATGAACAGTACGGGATCCCCGTGCGCACCCAGCAGGGTGACTGCAGCCCCTGCGGCTTCGGACTGGGCGATCCTCGGGTTGATGTGCTCGGTCAGCTCGCGTTCCGTCCCGGGGAAACAGAAGTGGGCGGTACTGACAACGAAAGTGGTCCCGTCCCGGGCGGCGAGCCGAACCCAGAAGAGCTTCCGGTCGCGGTGGATCTCGTCCACCCCGATACCGATGTCCAAGGCGCCATGCTCCACCTCGGTGAACAACCCGGCGTCCCACCAGATAGAACTTTCGTGGGTCCAGCCTCGGTCTTCGTCCTCGACCCGACTGTGGTGAGGGAGTTCACTATCGATCACTGCGCGGGTGGCTGGACGAAGTTCCTGGACGGCGTAGATGTCGGGACGACGTGTGCGCAGCAGCGCCCGGAGCGCGGGTTCGCGTTCTGGCCATCGGGTGTCCGCCCAGATGTTGTGGGTCATGACAACGAAACGCATGGAATCATCGTCCTTTCTGAATCGGCGCCGCGTGCGCCGGGCGCGAAGGGGCCGGGCTGGGATAGCTGGAAGGACTGGCCGCGTGCGGGAAGGATGAGGGGTGTGGAGGTGCGCGGGAAGAGGTTCGGGTGGGAACTGTGCACGGCCGCGACAGCTCCCGGACGAATGGTGTCCACGAGCCAGGCGAGGTCATCTGGACTTGCATGCCCGCCGGAGTCGAGCCAAACAAAGTCCAGTCCGAGCGTTGCCACCCAGGCCTGCAATGAGGTCCATTCCGGGGCCCAGGCGCCCAACGGCTCCCCATTGGAGTGAATCAGCACATCGCCCCGGCCGGCCCCGGCGGCCAGCGCCACCCAGCGGTCTGGTACCTGCAGTTCCACGAGGAAGCTACCGCGGTTCCGTTGAAGGTCGTCGATGGTTACCTGCGTCTCACCGATGGTGACGCGGTCCGCATCGTCACCTGTCGCAAGGACGGCGACGGCGGCGCCGCCGTCGTCGGGGTGGGGACTGCTCAGCCCGTGACGCACCGCGGCGCGCCAGCCGGCGAGAGTTTCCGGACGGAGTACCAGGGTGCGCCCGTTCGCGATGGCCGCATCACGCAGACTGGCCAGGCGGCGCAGGTTACGGGGGTAAGGGGTAACGAACGCCAGCCCGTCGGTGGACGCCAGGATTCCGTCCACCCGCTCGGACACCTCAGCTTCGGATAGTGGCCTGACCGGGCTGGTGTCAGGTCTGAGGGTGGTGCCCTCGGTGATGAGCAAGTCGACCCCAGACGCGCGCTTCGCGAAGGCTGCCATGCGTTCCGGTGCGTGCCCGTGGCCACGCCAGTCCCCCGTCCAGGCAATCCGCCGGTCCCCTGCGCGCAGAACAAACCCGGCCGCGCCGGGGACGTCATGATCGACGTGCACGAGTTCCAGATCCAGGTCACCGACGAGCACGTGTTCACCTTCGTCCAGACCGCGGACCGTGGCCGGAGTGCCTGGCAGAACCCCCACCTCTGTCAGGCCCGCGTGCAGCGCTGCACCGTCGGAACTCATCAACACGGGAACCGCCGGGTTGACGAAGGGGAGGAGCGCGCAGTGGTCATTGTGGTTGTGGCTGACGAAGATGCCCATGGCTCCTGGCCGTTGCAGGATGGAAACGTTGTCCAGTAGCCGGCCCGGCGTCGTCATCGGTTTCACCGCGGACGCAACACTTCCTCCGAAAGGGGCAAGTTGGTCCGGGTCATAAAGGCCTTCCACCAATGGGGCCATTCCAGCCCGCAACTGAGCCACGAGGTTTCCCTCCGTAGGTGCGGGGGAGGTGCGGGAGAACAAGGAACCGGTGGGATTCGGGGTTGTCCCGAAGTCGAAGAACAGGGTTGAGGTGCCCAATTGGATGGCGGCTTGGACCCCGCCGATGGTGGTGGTGCCATTGAAAAAGGTCAGGATCGGTTCGTGGTCAGATGCCATCGGGTATCTCCTTAAGTGCGGTGGCGAACGAGGAAAAATCAGCGTGCCGGGCGCTGGACCAGCGCGCGCCCGGATCAATATTCAGCGGGTCGATGTGAACGGTCAGGCAGCCCCGCTCCGCGGGCGGCAACAGGTCATTCCACAGGTTGTCCCCCACGACCAGCACCTCTCTTGGGTCTGTGTCCCAATGGTCCTTCGCATGGGTGATGAGTTCCGCGCATCCCGCCGGCTTGTGGGCGTCAAACCGCACCATTTCGAATGGCTCGCGCAGGTCCAGTCGTTGCACCAAGGGGCCGGCGAGCTCCTCAGGAGTGTTGGTGGCCAGCAGCAGCCGGCGTCCCTCTCCGAGCCGCTGCAAAACATCATCCAGGTGTTCGGATCGGAGGAGCGAGGTTGCCTCAGCGTTGATGAACCGGCGGGCGCCGGTGAACGCTTCACGCAACAGACGCTGGTCGGCTCCGCGCCGGGCAGCCAGCGCTCCGATGATTTGCCATTGATCGCCGAGATAGCGCAGCGGTCCGTCATGGCTCACGCCACCGTGCAGGTCGTCGGGAAGGGGCACCGGGTTGCCGTCCCAGTCCGTGGCAGTGGTCGCCGTCCACTCGGGGGCGTGGACGACGACGCCGCGGGTTGGCTCGACGAAACAGCCCGGAGCTAGGGCGGGGTGGGTTCGTCGAAGCACAGCAGCAATTTCTCCCCGGAAGCTCTCGCCATCCCCGTTGGGTAGCGACTTCTCCAACGCCGCAGCGTAATGGTCCGTCATGCGCGGGTCATCATGGAGGGTGCCGTCCAGGTCAAACAGCACCACCTTGATCCCGGCGAGGTTCTCGAATGGTGCGGGAAGCGTCGCCCCAACCCGGGCCGGTAGAAGATTCGCGGAACGTTCAGGCATGGTGGAGACCTCAGTTCTGGGGTGCGGTTTCGAGGAGACTGGTTGCCTCACTATCCATCCGCTCCGCCGCTTCCTGCGGGGTCAGCCGACCCAGCACCACTTCTTCGACAACCCCGGTGACCATGTCGTCGATGGCGTTGCCGGCAGCGGTGGGCGGCATGATCTGGGCGTTGACGAACACGTTGTCGAAAGCTTCAGCCTTCTGCGGGTTTTCCTTATAGTTGGTACTCAGAATGTCGGTGTTGAGGGCGCTTTCCACGGCCGGTGAATAGCCGGTGCGGGCCGCATAGATGGACTGGGCTTCTGTATCGGCAAACCACCGCATGAAGAGCCACGAGGCAAGTTCCTGCTCAGGATCATCGGAGGAGAGGATCACGTGATTCCCACCGAAGAGCTGAGTGATGGGTTCGGCCGATTCCTGCGGCGTCATGGCCACGGACCACTGAAATTTGTCCTGAATCTGCTCGATTTTCGTTGAGGTCCGGGCTGTGGTGCCCAGTTCGGAAGCGGTGCGCTCATTGGTGAATTCCTGCTCGGTGTCCGCCGCAGTGTAGACGAGTTCCTCTTCGAAAAGGAGGGCAAGCAGCTCTAGGGATTCGATGGATTCGGGTGAGGTGAACTGGGTGGTCGCTGCTTTGGGGTCATACGGGTCAATGCCTTTGGAGCGCAGCATGTTGTAGAAGACGCCGTTCTTGCCGGTGCCCATGGCGGAATAGGGTAGCCCGGTTTTGTCCTTCATCTGACGTGCCTGTTCCAGGAATTCCTCCCAGTCAGCGGGGGGCGCTTCGATGCCCGCCTCGGCGAAAAGGTCGGCGTTGTAATACATTCCCATGCTGGAGTTGCCGTGGGGCCAGGACAGTGTGCTTCCGTTGTAAGCGTCCACCCGCTGCCGGGCCAGGACGCCGTCGACCAGATCATCCATGTCCTCGTCGGGCACGCCGTACTGTGTGCTTTCAAGGTACGGATCCAGGGGTTCGATCACACCGTTTGCCACGTACTCGAGAGTGTCATTTTCGTAGGCCATTGTGACATCGGGGGCGCCACCGCCGGCCAGGGATGCGCGGACGGCCTGGTTGAGTTCCTGGTAGGAGCCCTTGAAGGACTCGTTGACCACGATTCCCCACTCATTCGTCTCGTTGAACTCCTGAACCATTTCGGTGATCGCTTCACCGTAGATGGTGGCCTGGATGTGCCAGAAATCTATTTCCACCCCCTCCGGAAGCTCGGTGCTGTCGATACTTTCCGTACTGGCTGCTGCGTTTTCCGAGGCACCTGCGCCGCCACCGGCGCAGGATGTGATCACCAGTGTGCTGGCGAGAAGAAAGGAGGGAAGGGCGGCTCTTTTGGACAGACTCATGGGACGGGCACCTCCGGTGCGGTTAGCTGGTTGTTGTGCGATGAGTGGGATGGTCAGTGGACGGGCGGATAATCTCAGCCCTTGACACCGAAGGCAGTGAGGCCTTCAACGAAGCGGCGTTGAACAAAGAGGAAAAAGATGATGCCCGGTATGGCGACCAGTGTCGTGGCAGCCATCAGCAGGTGGTAGAGGGAGCCTTCGTCGCCGGAGAACGCCATCAGTCCGAGCTGGACTGGTCGGATGGACTCGCTCTGGGTGGCAATTAGGGGCCACAGCAACTCGTTCCACCTGCCAATGAACCCGAACAGCACCACGGTGAGTACCGCGGGCATGGTCATGGGAACCAGTACTCGCCACAGAAAGGTCCAGTGGGATGCCCCGTCCATGCGGATGGCGTCCCAGTAATCGCGCGGCACCGCCATGAACGCCTGTCGCAGCAGGAAGATTGCGAATGCTCCGGCGACGCCGGGCAGGATCATCCCGGCATAGGTGTCGTATAGCCCGGATCCGCCTTCCCCGAAGAGATCATTACCGCCCACGAGCGGGATCTGGCGGATCAGCACATAGTTGGGCACAATTCGCGCTTCGAAGGGGATCATCATGGTGGCCAGCACCACCAGGAAGAGGAGATTGTTGAACCGGAACTTCATCCGGGCGAAGGCATAGGCGGCCGTGATCCCCGTGACGAGCTGCAAGACGGTGCCGAGCACTGCCACTATCAGGCTGTTGAGGAAATAGCGCCCGAACCCGGACGGCGGCCCACCCCAAGCCTCGGCGTAGTTGGACCATTGCGGATCCGATGGCAGCATCGTCGGCGGCGACAAGTTGACCTCCTGGAAGGTCTTCAGGGAACTTGTGATCATCCAGGCGAAGGGGAACAGCATGACGGCCGCCCCGGCGATCAATGCGGTGTACAGGACAACCCTTCCGGCGATCCGGCGCCAGCGCTGGATCGCGTAGGTCCGGTTGGGCTGGTTGGGAGGAGCGGCCGGATGTGGGGTGCTGGTAGGGACGTCAGTCGTACTTTCGATGGTGTGCAGTGCCACGGACAGTTCCGCCTTCTCAGTCTGATGGTGGTGAGGTCTGGAATTCCGAAGGGGACTCAGTCGTAATGCACCCGGCGCTCAGCGAACCGAAATTGCACCAGGGTGACGATCAACAGAAGGAGGAACAGGAGCATCGACAGCGCCGCGGCGAATCCCACCGAGCTGGGACGCTCGTAGAGGTGGCGGAAGATGAGCACCGGTAGCGTCAGGGTTGAATCCAGTGGCGAGCCTGCACCTGCCCCGTAGCCACCGCCGCTCGTGAGAACGTATACCTCATTGAAACTCTGGAAAGACCGGATGGTGGACACCACCAGGAGCAGGAACAGGGTTGGTGAAACCAGCGGCATGGTGATGCGGGTGGCCATCTGCCAGGAGTTCACCCCATCCATCCTCGCGGCCTCTTTCACCTGAGGATCGATCGTAATCAAGCCGGCCAGGATGATGACGACGGCGAAACCGAGCGTGTTCCACACGCTGAACGCCATGACGCACACCAAGGCAACGCTGGGACCCGCCAGGAACCCGGGAACGCCGTCGGGCCAGCCAATACCCGCTGCACCGAGCAGTTTGGGTACTAGAGGGTCGGGGTCCAGAAGCCACTGTTGCGGGGGCAGTCCCAGCCATTCCATGACCGAATTGAGGACTCCTACCTGGGGATTGAGCAGCCAGACAAACGCCAACCCCGCCGCGACTGTGGACGTGATGTACGGGACAAAGTAGGCGGTACGCAGCGCCGCCAGGAACCGAACCTTCGAATTGAGCAGATTAGCTATCACGAAGGCGATCACGATGGTCGCAGGTACGGTCCCCAGGACGTAAAAGCCGGTGACCACAAGGCTCTGGCCAACTTCCCCGGGGGCACCTCCCGGGCGGTCACCGATCTGCTCGGCAATCCTGATGTAGTTGTCCAGACCGATGAATTGCTCGGGCTGGATGCCCCAGCGCCATAGGCTCATCCACGCGGATAGAAGAATCGGATAGATGTCAAAGGCCCACAGCAACACCAGGGTGGGGGCCAAATAGATTGCCGGTAGCCACAGGCGCTCCATGCGCTGCCGCTTTCGCCGCCGCACAATTACTTCTGATGCCATGTGGTCCGCTTCTCCCATCACAACTGCCTGATGAGAGCAACGCTATGGAGCTAGAGCGAATCTGAGATCAACCCCGGGTGACCTCGAAGGAAACAGTGGGCAACGTCCTGAAAGCCACGTTACCCACAGCATTGCGCGGGCGCGCAACGACTGGCGGGGAGTTCGGCAGAGTGTTCCGGCGGTCACCGCTGGCGCGGTGGGTCGCAGCCGATGATGTGGCTGCAGAGGCCCTCGCCTCCGCAGCCACGTCACTCGGTTAGCGGCTCCAGCTGTAACGGTCGCCGGTGGGCTGCCCGTTGTTCCAGTCAATCCTGATGTCGTCCTTGACGTCCTCGTCACGGCAGCCGTTCCTATCGGCGTCGGCGCACCATACGACGTACTGGCTGCCGGTGGTCGTGGTGTTGTTCAACCGGGCGTGGAACTCGAAGTCCCCCGCGGTTCCCCGTGTCTGATAAGCGGATTGGAAGCAGAGGTCGTTTCGACCGTCACCGTTGGTGTCGCGAAGGATGGCGAACTCGGGTCCAGCGCCGTCGGGGTCCGGGCAAGCACTGATGAACCCGGCACCGAAGCTTTGATAGGACGCCGGGCCGCTGACCTTATTGCCCCGGTTATCGAGGAAGCAGGCATCGTTGTGGACGTTACGGTTGGCGGTGCCGGGATCGCTCAGGCGCTGGTCATCGCGCTGGTCGGGGGAAAAGCAGGACGAGTCCCGGTTGACGTCGGCGTTCTCCGTCGCTGCGCCGATGTCCGGGTTGATGTAGGAGGCGGCCTTGACGCCTCCACGATCGTAATCTCCCCAGCCGCCGTCGTAATTGGCGAAGGCGAGTGGGGTGCCCAGGCTCAGGGCAGCGACGGTGATAGTCGCAATTGCTCCGGTACGGTTGCTGATGCGCATGAGGGTCTCCTACGGTTGTCGGCCGGTACGGCCGGTCCCAACGGCGTGGGTACACCTGTAGATACGTCGGCGGGTAGGCAGCCGTTGAAGAACTTGCTGACGAGTTTTTCCCATCGAGGTTCAACGCGGACTCCACCGCCTCCGTACATACTATTGACAACGCGCTAGCCAGGTAGGAATCAAAAGGGGAGTCTCGTGCACAACCGACGAAGATCGACAGTCCGAAGGGCAGTTGTTTTCGATGGATCACCTGTCCGGGCGACGTGAAGCGCAACTGCTGAAGATGAGAAACCTGATTCGAGCGGCTAACCGAACGCCCTCGCTGTCACGCGAGGAAGGTGTGCATGATGCCTACGTCGCCCATGGTGCCGAGCTGTACCGGTTCGCGCTCAGGTCCTTGGGCGACGACGGCGTTGCCCAGGACGTGGTCCAGGAAACCTTCCTCCGCGCCTGGCGGGCGAGGGACCGTTATGATCCGTCACTGTCATCGCTGCGGGTGTGGCTGTTCTCGATCGCCCGCAACGTGGTCATTGATCACTCACGCGCCGCGGCCGCGCGTCCGTGGCAGAGTAACGTCGTGGATCTGACGTTCACCGAGCACACTGGACCGGTGGTACCCGACCCCAGCGATCGTCTATTGCGGGGATGGATCGTAGAGGAAGCACTGAGACGGCTGGGCCAGGAACACCGGCATGCCCTTACCGAAACCTACCTGGCCGACCGCCCGTACGCCGAGGTAGCAGCCGAGCTGGGGATCCCCGTCAGCACCTTACGTAGCCGGGTGTTTTACGGGCTCAAAGCCCTACGAATTGTGATGGAAGAATTGGAGATGACCCCGTGACGGACCACCCCGATCATCGCGGACTGCGCGAATCCCTGGGCGCGTACGCCCTCGGCCACCTCTCACCGGCCGAGGAATACGACATGAGGGTCCACCTGACCGGGTGTCCCACCTGCCGCGCCGAGCTTGAGGAGCTGGCGGCGGCCGTTTCAGCGCTAGCCCTGGTACGGGGCCCTGTTCCCGATCCGGTGATGCCTCCCCTCGGACTGGGACAGCAGATCGAGGACCTGATCAAAGGGGAGGAACACCGGTCAGGCATGAACGGGACCGCCCGCACCGCGCTGGTCTCGGCGTTGGGTGCCGCAGCCGCTACGGCCGCCGTCGTGATCGGATTGAACCTTGCCGCGGCGGATCCGCAACCCAGGGTGCCCCTTGAGGCTGTCCAAATCGTCGAGACAGCAGACATCGAAGCAACGGCAGACCTGATCGACCATACGTGGGGGGTGGAAGTCCAGCTCACTGCAACGGGACTCCAGCCAGGCGGGCGCTACGAGGTTGTGGTGCTTGGAGAGGACGGGGCGGAATACCCCGCCGGGGCCTTCGTAGGCACCGACGGGGAGGTCCGCTGCAACCTTAACGCCGCCGTGCTGCGTGATGAAGCTGTCGGTTTCATCGTGCGCGACCAAGGTGGGGGTCAAGTGCTCTCATCCGACTTTTCGGCTTAATCCGGAGTTGAACCGACCCGCCGTCTCCACTGCGCTCCTTGGCCCGCCCGCTGACTCCTAGTTTCGGGGGAGGACCGGCGCGGGAAGATAGACCTTGCCCCCGGCGGCGCGAAATTCGGTGGACTTACCAGCCATCCCGGCGATAGCTTCCTGCGCCAAGGCGCCTCCAAACTGGTCCCTGATGTCCTGGGAGATCCGCATGGAACAGAACTTCGGTCCGCACATCGAGCAGAAGTGGGCAGTCTTCGCCGGTTCGGCGGGAAGTGTTTCGTCATGAAACTGCTCAGCAGTCTCGGGGTCCAACGAAAGCGCGAACTGGTCTCGCCACCGGAACTCGAAGCGTGCCTTCGAGATGGCGTCGTCCCGATCCCCGGCGCCCGGATGTCCTTTCGCCAGATCGGCGGCATGCGCGGCGATCTTATAGGTGATCACTCCGGTCTTGACGTCGTCCTGATTGGGCAGGCCAAGGTGTTCCTTCGGCGTCACGTAACAGAGCATGGCGGTGCCATACCGGGCTATTTCGGTCGCTCCTATTGCTGACGTGATGTGGTCGTAGCCTGGCGCGATATCGGTGACCAGGGGGCCAAGGGTGTAGAACGGCGCGCCGTCGCACAATTCCTGTTGCCTTTCCACGTTCTCCCGAACCAGGTGGAAGGGGATGTGGCCGGGTCCCTCCACCATGACCTGGACGTCGTAGGCCCGGGCCCGCTTCGTGAGTTCGGCGAGGGTGTCCAGTTCGGCGAACTGCGCGGCATCGTTAGCGTCGGCGATGGAGCCGGGCCGCAGGCCATCTCCGAGTGAGAAGGCGACGTCGTATCGGGCGAAAATCTCGCATAATTCGTCAAAGCGCGTGTACAGGAAGTTTTCCTGATGGTGGGCCAGGCACCACCCGGCCATGATCGACCCGCCGCGGGAGACGATGCCCGTGACGCGCTCTGCGGTGAGCGGAACGTAGCGGAGCAGTACCCCGGCGTGGATGGTCATATAGTCGACGCCCTGCTCGCACTGCTCAATAACAGTGTCACGGAAGATTTCCCAGGTGAGGTCGCTAGCCTCCCCGTTTACCTTTTCCAATGCCTGGTAGATGGGTACGGTGCCAATGGGCACCGGGGAGTTACGGATGAGCCACTCACGGGTGGTGTGGATGTCATCTCCTGTGGAAAGGTCCATGACGGTGTCCGCGCCCCACTGGGTGGCCCACTGCATCTTGCTGACTTCCTCGGCGATCGAGCTGGTAACCGCCGAGTTGCCGATATTGGCGTTGATCTTGACGAGAAAGGCCTTGCCGATGATCATCGGCTCCGATTCGGGGTGGTTGATGTTGTTGGGAATGATCGCGCGCCCGGCTGCGACTTCGGCCCGGACCAGTTCGACGTCGCAGTTTTCGCGCAACGCGACGAACCTCATCTCCTCGGTGATGACCCCGCGACGTGCGTAGTGCATCTGGGTAACAATCCTGCCGTCGCGGGAACGCAGTGGGATGGGCTGCACACCCTTCCACTCCCGGGAGGAACGCCCGCGACGGATCGCTGACTTGCCGTCGTCGAACAGGTTCCGTTCGCGCCCCTGGTACTGCTCGACGTCGTTCCGGCCGGTGATCCAGGGCTGCCTCAGTGGCGGCAGGCCCACCACCGGGTCGCTGCCGGGGCCGGCGGTACGGTAGACGCGGAGTGGTTCGTTGGGACGGTTGCCCGGCGAGTTTTCGAGGGCGATTTCGGTGACGGGCACAGCAATGCTGTGCCCAGAATCGTGGACGTATGAAAGGGACTGCGAATTAACGGCACTCAAGGTTCCTACTTCCTTCGCCGGCATGACCCGGACAGGTTCGACGGTCAAGGGCTGCATCAACCCAATCTCAGCCCTTGCAATAGGGCACCCGTGTGGATGTCACGACACTAACATCCCGTCCGCCCATGTCGGACATGACGCAGGCACCTGGGGCTGTTCAAAGGAAAAAAAGTCGGAGAAGCGTTCAACGTGCTCTAGTGTTTGCAGAACAAACATCACACGGGAGCCCGCGCCACGGGCTGAGAGGAAGCTGAAGCAGCTTCGACCGTTGAACCTGTCCGGGTAATGCCGGCGAAGGAAGTGAGATCGATGCCTCATATCCGCGCACTTGACGCGCCCAGGAAGACCATGCCGCTCGATGCGCGGCGAGCCGTACGCGGTGGGATCTTCGGCAACTACGTCGACCAGTTCGACATTTTCCTACCCGTCATCGCCCTGGCACCCGCGGTCGCCCACCTGTTCGGTCCGGAAAATCTGGCAGGCAACGCAGGACTGATTTTCATTGCGACCCTCCTTGGAAGACCGTTGGGGGGCGCAATTTTCGGTCCGATAGCGGATCGGATCGGCCGAACCGCCACGACCCAGATGGCGCTGTTAGGCATCGTGGTGACGACCCTGCTCATCGCCCTGGTTCCCGGTCATACCGTTCTTGGCGGCGGGACACTGGTGGCTATTGTTGCCCTACGATTCGTCGGAGGGATCTTCCTGGGCGGCGAGTACACATCGGCGATTCCGCTCGCGATGGAATGGTCGGAACCAAGACGACGCGGCCTGATCAGCGGACTCATCATGTGGATGTCGCCGTGGGCCAATGCCAGCATTGCGGCCCTGGTGTTCGGCCTTCTCACCGTGCTGGACGAGGATGCGTACAACGTTTGGGGTTGGCGGATCCCGTTCCTGCTCGGATCCTTGCTGGCATTCGGCATGCTGGTCTTCTACCGGAAGCGTGTTGCGGATTCTCCCGTCTGGAAGCGTTCGCCCAAGCGGGTAAACCCACTGAAGGACATTCTGGTTGGTGAGCACCGCCGCGAGCTGTGGCAGGTCTTTTTGTTGATGAGTGGCTTGTGGCTTTTCACCTATATGGCGATCCCCACGCTGACCAGCGAACTGGCATTGGATGGGCTCCTGGGTGCGAAAGCCATTTCTTTCACAATGATGTGTGCCACCGCGGCGTCCGCTGTGTTCATGGCGGCCTGCGGTCACGCGTCGACCTACACCGGGCGGCGCTTCTTTTTCATCGGGTTCGGTCTGCTTGGAGCGGTTCTGGCCCCGATAACGTTCCTTGGCGTGTTTTCCACCACCAGCATCGGCGGCTTGGTGGTGCTGGTGGTGGCCCTGCAGATAGTGACGGTTTCCGGATACGGGCCCGTGGGCGCCTACCTCGTTGAACGCTTCCCGGCGGCGGTGCGGTCCAGCGGGTATGGCGTCGGGTACAGCCTTTCCATCGTCCTTCCCGCCCTCTACCCGTACTACCTCCCCCCGTTGCAGGACATGATGGGACGGCACGAAGCCATCGCGGTGCTGCTCGCTTTCGCCGGGATTCTGGTGGCCGTCGGCGGATTCATCGGACCCGAAACCAACAGGACACGCCAACTCTGCTGATGGTGGTTACCGCCTTCAGCGCGTTGTTGTTCCCGTTGCGGTCCATAACCGATGGAAGTGGTTAATCGGCCCGTTGCCCTGCCCAACGTCTAATTCGTCGGCGTGGATAAGTGCGTCCTGCAGCCAGTCCTTGGCCTGGGTAACAGCAACGGACCACTCACCGGTGCGAGCCATGACGGTGGCGACGGCGGAGGACAGCGAACATCCAGTTCCGTGAGTGTTCCTTGTGGATACCCGCGCGGAAGAGAACTCGACAACGTCTCCTCCCATAGCACCTAGGACGCCGGTAGCATGCACGAGGGCGTCGGGACTGGTAACCCCTGCCAGATGACCTCCCTTGACGAGCACAACGGTCCCGCAAGCCCGGGACAAGTTCCGGCCCTGTTCAATAGCTGCGAGCCAATCCGCGGCGACAGGTTCATCCAGGAGGCCCGCCAGCTCGGGAAGATTAGGGGTGACCAGATCCGCCTGGCCTACCAGCTCCCGCAGTGCGGCCTCGGCGTCGACGGCAATGAGCCTGTCCCCGCTGGTGGCGATCATAATCGGGTCCAGAACCACCACCGGCGGCCGCACCCGGTCAAGCCACGCGCGAACGACGGCAATAGAGGCGGTATCCCCAAGCATGCCGATTTTCACCGCATCGATCGCCACGTCATCACTGACCGCTTCAAGTTGTTCGGCCAGAAACTCTGCCGGGGGCGTGTGTACGGAGCGGACACCACGGGTGTTCTGCGCCACGAGGGAGGTGACAACGGCCATCCCATATCCGCCCAGGGCGGCGATACTTTTCAGGTCTGCCTGAATCCCGGCCCCTCCGGTCGGATCTGTCCCGGCAATGCTGAGGACCCGCGGAACACTGCGTAAATCGTGATTTTTCACCGGCGCCACTCCGCCCCAAGGTCTTCGGCCGCTGCCTGTGGATCGATGGCGGCGCAGACCGCGGACACGACGGCCATTCCGGCAGCTCCTGCATCCCGCAGTGGACGCGCGTCAGCACAGCTGATGCCGCCAATCGCGACGCAGGGTAGGGTGCTTGACCTAACAAGGGCTCTGAAACCGTTGACGCCGATCGGTGGGGGGTGATCCGCCTTCGTGGCAGTGGCGTGAATGACCCCAATTCCCAAATAGTCCACCGTTCCTTCAGGCAGGCGATGCGCCGTCTGGATCTCCGGTCCAGTTGCTGCACTCAATCCAACAATGGCTTCCGGCCCTACGAGGGTGCGAACCAGCTCCGCGGGCAGGTCGGACTGGCCGACATGCACTCCGGCCACCTGTGCCCCTGCCGCCCGCGCCGCAAGAAAGATGTCCACCCGGTCATCGACCAGCACCGGGACCACGTCTCCTACAGAGTCCGCGACCGCCATCAGCAGGTGCAGCAAATCCCGGGATGACGCCTCCTTGTCGCGCACCTGAACCACCGTTGCTCCCCCCGCCACTGCTGCGGCAGCAACAGCGGTTACCGTTCGCGGAACGCACTGGCTGGTATCGGTTACCAGGTAAAGCGGGAGGTGCTGTCTAAAATCTGTTCTGATATTCGGCTGGTTCACCGGATGCCGTCCGGCGTGTCCGCGTGGCGGAGGTTTAATGCCTTGATGACGTCGTCGGGAGCGACGCCTGATAGTTGGTCCAGGAACTCGACTGCAAAACTCCCCGGGCCGTGCGCTCGCCTGGCCGCCTGCTCGGCGGCAACGGTGTAGACGGCTGTTGCCGCCATGGCCGCAAGCAGAGGATCATCGGTCAGGGAAGCGAAGGCGGCCATGACTGCACCGAGGGCGCACCCACCACCTGTCACCTGGGTCAGCAACGGGTGTCCGTTCGCCACGGTGACGGCCTCGCCGTCGGGGCCCGTGATCAGATCCACTTCACCTGACACCGCCACCGCTGAGGAAAACGCGGCCGCGAGATGTTTTGCAGCCTCCCTGGCTGCCAAGGGGCCCTCCAGCGAATCCACCCCTCGGCCTCCGGCTCCAGCTCCGGCCAAAGCCAGAATTTCCGACGCATTGCCGCGGATGATGCTCGGTCGACGCTCAACAAGTTGACGCGCCAGCCCGGTGCGGACCGTCAGAGACCCAATGGCCACGGGATCCAAGACCCATGGAATCCCCGCATCGCTGGCCGCAGAAACGGCCTCAACCATCGCGGCCCGCTGTTCCTCCCGGGGAGTCCCCAGATTAATCAGGAGTCCGGAAGCCACGGACGTGAACTGTCCCGCTTCCGAGGGGATATCCACCATTGCGGGGGCCGCACCGACGGCCAGCAGGACATTCGCTGTGAAATTTGTGACGACAGCGTTGGTAATACACTGCACGAGCGGTCGCTGGACCCTCAACGCGTCAAGGAGCACGGCACAGTCAGATGATGTATAGCGAATAGCCATCCGCGACATCCCTTCGCTAGTTCGAACTAGATCAGTTCAACGGGTGTGGATTCTCAGCTGCACCATTGGCGGTCAGCACCCCGTGTCACTACCACCACCCTAGAGGACGTGAGCTCGGCGGGCGGAAAGAGGACATTACACAGTCTCTTTTGGATCAAGGCTGTTCGCTTGCGCGGCGCCTGCGATGGGTCTCCAAGGCGCCAATTCCAGCCGCCAGTAGCGTGCCGATAGTGGCGCCTAGGGTATTCATGAACCAGTCGTTCGTGTCGCAGGTGCGGCCAAGGCTCGGCGTGAGCGCCTGAATAATCTCGATAAGGGCGGACAGGCCTGAGACTGCGATGAGCACCGGCAGCGGGCGTCGCCATCCAAGAGTTGCGAACAGTGTCAGTGGAAGCAACATTGCGACGTTGGCCAGGGGTTCAATCCCTTGGAACGGTCCCGAGAAGTGGACTAGGCAAAAGGTGGTGGGCTGGCTGGTCGACGGGGTGACGGTCAGCGCGAGAGCACCGATCAGACCAATACACGCAAGGACCAGAAGCGCACGGGACTTCCCAAACCGGTGGAGCAGCCATCCGAGGAAAGCGCTAGCGGCGACTGCACTCCACAAGAAAATAGGTGCCACTGATGAATGCTGTGCGAGGAATGAGTTAATCACCGCAGACTCCTTCGCTCAAAGGCGGACAGCCCCCGGATCGAAAGTCCAGGGTCCCATTCCACGAGTGTAGATGGTGAGTTCCTGCCGGCTGTCGACGTTACACACCCACCAAGTGTCCCGGGCGGCAACCTCGTTAGGATAGGTTCTCCGTACGGTGGTGCATGGTGGCGAGGGGTGCGTGCTGAGATGACGGCCACTTCCAGGCTGTGCGGGCTATGGCAGTGAGGAGTACCGCTTCGAGGGCGCTACCCACCAGGTAATAGGCCCATTGTTCGCCGATGCATGACACGAGAATCTGCGGTACCCGAACCAGGGTTCAGTTCGGCGCGTTCCCGGACTCGATGCCTACGGTGACCCAGTAAGCGAGTTCCGCGTCGTCGTCGAACTGTTGACGGGGCACAGTCAGCCAGCCGCGCCCCATCGGCTTCTGCCGACCCATCAGTGCCGGCACCCCGCCGCGACGAAGTAGATTGTCGTAATCTGCCGGGTTGGTGCGCACCAGCAGGTTACCGACGCGATCGGCGGCAACTGCCATGCGGTCATCAATCATGAACGAGACGCCGCCGAACATTCGTACCTCACGCACATTCTGGTGGGCGGCGAAGAGGTCTCGAAGCCGTTGGGTCAGAATGTCACGTGCAAAAGCAGTGGTGGTCACGGTAGCTCCCTTGCTCGCAGCTGCACTCTGAATATGAAGCGAGGGCCGTTATCTGTCAAGGGACGGTGTGCGGCGGGACCTGCGCCATCCGTTGTTTTGCGGTGGTGTTGCGTGACCCGATAGGGATCAGCGCCGTTGCCTTGGCCAGCCCGAACAGAGGCATTCCGTTGTAAACTGCCTCGATTCCGACGGCGGGTACCTGATAGGTCTCATGCCAGACACCAACGTCCCCAGTCCCGGCGACTTCCTTCATGAATCGGCGCCAAGGCTCCAAGTGGGGCGACTCCTTGTCCGCTGCAAACTTCCGCAGATGTTCGGGGCTTTCCCAGTAGCTGAGCAGCATGGTGGTGCGGCCGAACCATTGCTCATAGCCGAGCATTCCCGCGGATGGGTCGGCCGCGAGATGTTGAAGCATCCGTGGCATGGCGGCGGCAACCCTACCCACGGTCCCCACCTTCCACCACCGGTTGGCCCGCATCCCGATCAGGAACACTGTCACGTTGTCTCTTCCCGGATAGGCAGTGTGCCGTCCGGGAAGTATTTGCTGTGCCATGAGGATCTCCTATAGTTTTCTTGTTGTATAACATTGTTACAGAACAAGGTTATGAAACACTGGGTGCTATGGTAAGACCTATCGTGCACAATGATTCCCTCCGGCAGGATCTGCTGGCAGTCACAGCCGATTTGGTGGATCTCGAGGGCCCAGCGCGGGTGACGCTCCGCGATGTCGCCGCGGCGGCCGGAACGTCCACCTCGGCCGTGTACTCGCTGTTCGGCGGGAAGTCCCAGCTGCTGACAGCGGTGGTGGACGATGGGTTCGTGTCGTTCCGTGATTCGCAACTCGCGGCTGCCTCCGGCGGGCTTGAAGCACTGGGCGAGTCCTATCGGACCTGGGCGCTGGAGCACCGGGCGCTGTACCGGCTCATGTTCGGCGGCGCGCTGGCCGCCTATGTGGAGTGCCAGCCGAACCCCGTCGCGGCCGCCGATGCCATGCAACCGTTGATGGATGCGGTCGCTGCCGCGCAGACCGCCGGGACTTTGCGTGAAGCGCCCGTGGAACTCGTCGCCGTCGCGATCTGGGGTCAAGTCCATGGCCTAGTCAGCCTGGAGCTGGCGCAGATGGGCCGTCCTGACGCAGATTGGCCCGCCGTCTATAGCGCTGCCCTCGACGCGACCGCCCGCGCCTGGGCCATTGTGTGAGCTAGAGACTGCCGAAGTGCCGGTATCGACGAAGTGCCATCGCCTGTCAAGCGAATGAGTGATTCCTGGTGGTGTCCCGGCCGCGCGGGCAGGGGACACTCAGGGACAGAACTCAGGTAACGATTGGGCGGTAGCGTTTGTTGGGCAGGGGTCGAGGGTGAAGATGCCTGGGTTTGTTCACGCCTGAAGCCCCAGGCCGCACACCCCAAGTTCCTGCAAGATGTCCTCGACAACCCGCTCCGAAGAGTGGTTTGCATCAATGCTGACGAACGACGAAAAGTCATCAAGTTCCCTATACGCCTTAGCCAGGGCCCCGAGATGTTCAAGGGTCTCAGTGTCCGCGGCGCGGCTGCTGACCCGTTCGTAGGCGACGTCGGCGTCAACCTCGAAGTAGAGCACCACATCCGGGGTGGGGAGGACCTTGATCAGGGTCGGCAGGAACCGCCCCGGACGTAGCCTCCGCACTCGCCGAAGCGCGAGCTGACAGTAGAGGTACCGGTCCATGACGACAACACCGGGATTCTTCCTGGCGCGCAGGTGGGAGATCGCCACATTGACACAGCGAATACCGGTTTCTATCCCGTCCAACACGGCCATAGGTAGCCGAAGACCGGTCCGGTCGAACCACGCGGTCATGCTTCGGCGGCCGGATGGGTTAGCAGTGAAGATTGCGGGATAACCGGCCGCGGCGAGCTGCTCGGTCAGCAGTTTCCCGGCTGTGGTCTTACCCGCGCCATCGACGCCGGCGAGAACGATGATCACGGCTCACCGTGCAGGTGGCCCAGGTCCTGATCTTTCACGGCAACTCCTTCCGTGAATGTCCGTCGGTGGGGGCGAAGATCGCCAGAAGTGCACCAATCTCCTGGTGCGCGGTGGCAGGGTGGCGGAAGTGCTGGTTGGGTTGGATCACATACCGGGTGCGGCGACCCTCCCGGAGACGCTGCAGGTAACCGGCGTGCTCTAGATCCGCAAGGATGTGAAGTGTTGCTCTCGGAGTGATTCCTACTGTGGCGGCAATCTCTTCGACGAGCGCATTAGGGTCCCCGTTGATGGTCAGCAGCACGTGGCTGTGATTGGTGAGGAATGTCCACGGCGGACGTTGGGTTGGAGCAGTGCCGTGGTTCGCTGCATCGGTGGCCTGATGGTTGACCATAAAGCCGTCTGGGCTGGGGTGGGACATAGGAGTGATTCTTTCCTTTGATGTACTTAGATTGTCCTCCTGTGTCCGATTGCGGAGTAACAACGACGGCGACGGGGCGCCCCTGGATGTGGTGGGAGGCATTCATCGGGTACCTCCGTCCTTCTCTGCCCGCTCCCGGCTGTCGTGCACTGGGAGCGTGTCTTCGGAGCCCTCCCGGCGGGCTCGGTCGACGGTGCTGCCCCGACCGCGCCACACTGGTTCCAGTTCGGCGTCCTCTTCCTCGGTGGCGACCCGGAAAGGGGGTTCCGGTGGCGCAGGAAGTGCTTGCCTGCCCTGTCCGCGGGTGGCGCGGAGGCTTGCCACAATGGAGATCGTGAGAATGGTAGCAACCACGGCCAGCGAGATGGTGGTGGGGATGTAGAACAGGTCGATCTTGAGGAGCATCTTGATGCCTACCCAGATCAGCACCAGGGCTAGCCCGATTTTGAGGTAGATGAACCGGTGGATCAGATCGGCGAGCAGGAAATACATGGCGCGCAAACCCAGGATGGCGAAGGCGTTGGCGGTGAAGACCAGGAACACTTTGTCGGTGACGGCGAAGATCGCAGGGATGGAGTCGACGGCGAAGACCACGTCGGTGACCTCGATGAGCACCAGTACCGCCAGTAGCGGGGTGGCGAGCAAGATGCCGTTCCGCCGGACCAGTAGCTTCTGTCCGTGATAATGCTCGGTCATGGGAACCCAGCGGCGGAACAGGCGGAGCACCCCGGATTTCTCGGGGTCGAGGTGTTCATTGCGCTGGCGGATCATCTTGTAGCCGGTGTAGAGGAGAAAGGCGGCGAAAACGTAGAGGATCCAGGCGAAGTTCTGGATGAGTACGGCGCCAGCGGCGATGAAGATCCCCCGGAAGATCAGCGCACCCAGCACGCCGAGGAACAGCACCCGGTGCTGGAATTCCCGCGGGACAGCGAAGTAGCTGAAGATGATGGCCCAGACGAAGACGTTGTCCACGGCCAGGGACTTCTCGATGAGGTACCCGGCGAAGTACTGCTGGCCGAACTCGGCACCCCAATTTATCCAGACCAGCACCCCGAACGCGACGCCGAAAGCAACCCACACTCCCGACCATGCCGCTGCTTCCCGCACACCGATGACGTGGGCCCGGCGGTGAGCGAACAGGTCAACGGCAAGCATGACCACGATGAAGCCAAGAACCGCAGCCCAAATCCAGAATGGGACATTCATGAAAAACTCCTCCGATCGAATCGATCGGAGGTCTTTCCCGGCCCGTTTAGGGGCCTGTCCGCCGGGCCGTTAAGGGCCGTAGTGATGACGGGACAATTGTGGGGATACTCCCCTCCGTGTACTCAACAAGTGAAGCACAGTTCATGTTTTACCGTCAAGAAGGCACCGCGGGAGGCGCTACCCGACCACGTCGACACAAACCGTCGCGAACAGTGATCGGCAACCAATGCGCCGAACGCTAGAAGGTCACACCGCAGCGCAAAACCACGTTCGCGAACGGTGTCGCCTCGCCGGTCCTGATGATCAGCCGGGCAGACGGCAGGAGAGCCTTCAGATCCTCGTGGCTCACGAAGTCGGGATTCAACCCTTCAGCGCGGACGATGTCCTCAACGAGAGAGCCAGTCGCTTCCGAAGCCAGCAATGACGATTCGACTTCGACGTCGGCCAGCACCGCCTGGAGCACCTCCGTGAAGGACGGGATGCCCTTCACCAGGGCCAGATCGACGACGGTGCCCGCGTCCGGGAGGGGCATCCCGACGTCGGCAATCGCCACGAGGTGCCCGTGCCCCAAGGTACCGAGGATCCCGTTCAACGGTCCGTTGAGGATTCCGGTCTTCTTCACGCGTCATCGTCCTGTCCAGTGGTGATCGGTGAGGTGGGCGCTGCGGGCAGCTGATCTGTTAGGGACGGGTACGACGGTTGAGCGCCCTCGGTCCCGACGGCGAACGCCCCGACCAGCACGGCAACCCGGACGGCGTCGGGCAGTGAATCCCCGGCGCTGAGCCGGGCGGCCAGGGCGCCGGTGAAGGCATCGCCGGCCCCGGTGGTGTCCACGACCGGCACCTTCGGGGCAGGGATCTCCAGCAGGTCGGCAGCGGACGCCAGCAGGGCCCCACTCCCGCCCAAAGTCATCACCACGGACGCGAAGCCGCAGCCCAGCAGGGCCCGGGCCGTCGCAGCATGACCGGAGGGGTCGGCGGCGTCAGCTGAACCGGTCAGTTGCCCCAGCACCAGCGCGCCTTCGTGCTCGTTGACGACCAGTGGATCGGCGCGCAGCAGAGTAGCGCGGTCCAACGGGATGACCGGCGCCAGATTGATGACCACCCGCCCGGTGGCCAGGGAAACGGCCGCGGCCACCGACGCAGCAGGGATCTCGCCCTGCAGCACCAGCACGGCGGCGTCGGCAATCACGTCAGCGGAGGCGGCAACCAGCTCGGGGGTCACCTCGGCGTTGGCTCCGGGGATCACCACGATGGTGTTCTCGCCGTCGTCGTTCACCTCCACAATCGCGACGCCGGTGGTGGTCCCCACGCGCTGCACGGCGCCGGTATCAACACCGGCGGCGTGCAACCCGGAGAGGGCGACGTCGGTGTAGGCGTCCTGCCCCACCGCGCCGATCATAACGGTCCGGGCGCCGAGCTTTGCCGCAGCTACGGCTTGGTTGGCGCCCTTGCCGCCGGGCATCACGGTCATGGTCCGGCCCAGCAGGGTTTCGCCCGGCTGGGGGTGGCGTTCCAGGGTGACTATGAGGTCGGCGTTGATGGACCCTACGACGACGACGCCCGACGGCTCGGTGCTCATTCGGTGAATTCTCCGACATTGTCGGCGTTCACTGTGGTGACGGGAACGGGGATTGTCTCTTCGACGGTTTCGCCGGCGAGGAGCTGCTCCAGAACTTCGATTGCCTGCTTGCCCAGTTCGGCGGGCTGCTGCGCGATGGTCGCGGTCATGGTGCCCGCTTCGATGGCGGCCAGGCCGTCCTCGGTGCCGTCGAAGCCGACCACGCTGACGTCGTCACCCGCGCGGTCGCCGAGCGCCTGGATGGCGCCGAGGGCCATTTCGTCGTTCTCGGCGAAGATGCCGGTCACGTCGGGGTTAGCCTGCAAGAGGTTCGTTGCCACGTTCAGTGCTTCGGCGCGGTCGAAGTTCGCGGTCTGCATGGCCACCACGGTGATGTTGGGGTACGCGGCCATGCCCTCTTCGAAGCCGGCGCCGCGGTCGCGGCTCGCCGAGGTGCCGGCGACGCCCTGCAGGACAATCACTTCGCCCTCTTCGCCCATGGCTGCTGCCAGTTCGTCGGCTGCCTGGCGGCCGCCCGCCACGTTGTCACTGGAGACGAGGGACTGGACCTCGGCGCCGTTGACGGCGCGGTCCACCGCAACCACCGGAATGTCGGCGTCGATCAGCGGTGCCACGGAGGCTGCGGCGGCGTCGGAGTCCACTGGGTTGATCAGGACGGCATCCGTGCCGCTGGTCGCGGCGGTGGCCAGTTGGTTGGTCTGGGCGGCGGAGTCGTTTTGGGCGTCGACGACCTCGAGATCGATGCCAGCAGCCTCGGCAGCCGCCTCGGCGCCGTCGCGCAACTCCACGAAGAACGGGTTGTTCAGGGTGGACAGTGCCAGAGTAGCGGAGGCGGACCCCTCGGCTGCCTCGTCGCCCCCACGGTTGCAGGCGGTCATGCTCAGGGCCAGCGCGAGGGAGACGGTCAGTGCTGCGGTTTTGCGGGAAGTGAACTTCATTGTTATTTCCTTACTCGGTGATTGAACTACTTGGTGACGGAACGGGTGACGTGAGGGAAGGTTTAGTGGGGTGCGTTCTTGCGGCGCAGGGAATCGATGCCGACGGCGACGGCGATCACCACGCCGATCACCACCTGCTGCCAGAACGAGGAGACGTTGAGCAGGTTCAGGCCGTTGCGGATCACCACGAGCACCAGTGCGCCGACCAGCGTTCCGGTGATGCGGCCCACGCCGCCGGCCAGCGAGGCGCCACCGATGACGACGGCGGCAATCGCGTCCAGCTCGTAGCCGGCGGCGGCCTGGGGCTGGGCGGAATCCAGCCGGCCGGAAAGTAGCAGGCCGGCGACGGCGGCGAACAACCCGGACAGGGCGAAGACCGTGACGAGGACCTTGCGGACCGGGACGCCGGAGAGCCGTGCGGCTTCAGTGTTGCCGCCCACCGCGTACATGTAGCGGCCCATCACCGTGAAGTTCAGGATGAACGAGGCCACCAGGCCAGCGATCACCAGCACCACGATCGGCATCGGGATGACGCCGAGGTTCCCGCCGAGGAAGGACACCTCGGGTGCGGTGGCGATGGGCCGGCCGTCCGAGATGACCAGGGTCAGGCCGCGGGCGATGCTGAGCATCGCCAGCGTGGCGATGAAGGAGGGCAACCGGCCGAACGCGACGGCGTAGCCGCTGACCGCGCCGCTCAGGGTGCCGATCGCAAGGCCGCCGATCACGGCGACCCAGCCCGGCATGGAGCCCTGCGAGAAGATCCACGCGGAGCCCATCGCGGAAAGCGCCGCCACCGAGCCGACCGACAGGTCGATGCCCGCCGCGACGATCACGAAGGTCAGCCCGAACGCCAGGACCGCGATCACCGAGGCCTGGATGCCGATGTTCAGCAGGTTGGGGCCGGTGAGGAAGTCGGGGGTGGCGATGAACAGGGCCAGGCCAAGAATCAGCAGGCCCACCAGCGCCCCATTGTCGGCGAGGAGCTGCTTGGCCCTCGCCCCGCCCGACACCTTGGGCGTGGTAGCGGTTGCAACCTTATTCATGACCGTCCTCCATTGACTTGTCTTCGAGATCGCGCTGCACGTCGCGGACGGCAAGCGTCATGATGGCGTCCTGGGTGGCCTCTTCGGCCGTCAGCTCGCCGGAGATATGTCCGCCGCTCATCACCAGGATCCGGTCGCTCATCCCCAGCACCTCGGGGAGCTCGCTGGAGACCATGACGACGGCGCCGCCGGCGGCGGTGATCGCGTTCATCAGTTCGTAAATTTCCACTTTGGCGCCGACGTCGACGCCGCGGGTCGGCTCGTCGAGCAGCAGGACCGTCGAGTTCGCCACAATCCAGCGGGCAAACACGGCCTTCTGCTGGTTCCCGCCGGAGAGTGATCCCACCGGCTGGTCCAGGGTGTGCATGCGGATACGAAGTTTGTCGGCAATCTCCTGGGCGCGGCCGCGTTGGCCGGAACGATCCACCAGCCCGGACTTCGCCGTCGACGCGAGCGTCGCGTAGCCCACGTTCTCGTTGACCGTCGCGCCGAGCACCAGGCCCTGGCCCTTCCGGTCTTCGGGGACGTGCCCGACGCCGGCCCTGATGGCCGCGCCGATGTTGGACTGGGGGAGGTCCTTGCCGCGGACCTGGACGCTGCCGCCCACGTAGGGGTCGGCGCCGGCGATGGCGCGGATCACCTCGGTGCGGCCCGCCCCGACGAGCCCGGCCAGGCCCACGATCTCGCCCGCGCGGACGGAGAAGGTGACGTCATTGATGACGCCCTTCGTGGAGAGCCCCTTCACGTCCAGGAGGGTGTCAGCTGGGCCGTCCCATTCGCGGCGGCGGGGGAACTGCGCTTCGATTGAGCGGCCCACCATCAGGCGGACCAGTTCGTCCTCATGCGTGTCAGCGGGCACCTCGGCGATGAAATCGCCGTCGCGCAGGACCGACACCGAGTCGCCGATGGCGGCGATTTCATCCAGGTGGTGGGAGATGAAGACCATCCCGACGTCGCGCTGGCGGAGGTCTTCGACGACGGCGAACAGTGCAGCGATCTCGCGCTTGGTGAGGGCTGCGGTGGGTTCGTCGAGGACGAGCATGCGCGCGTTGAGGCTGAGGGCCTTCGCGATTTCGACGAGCTGCTGGCGGGCGATGCCCAGGTCGCCGACCCTGTGTTCGACGTCGATGTCCAGGCCGATCAGCGCGAGGGCCGCCCTGGCAGTTTCGCGCATTGTGCGTTTGTCCACCAGACCGAAGCGGTGCGGGAACCGACCCATCGAGATGTTCTCGGCGACGGTCATGGAGCCCACGAGGTTGAGCTCCTGGTGGATGGTGGCGATGCCGAGAGCTTCGGAGTCCTTGGTGTTGGTAATCCGGGTTACCGCGCCGTCGACGAGGATGCGGCCACCGTCTGGCTGGTGCACGCCGGCCATCATCTTGATCAGGGTGGACTTGCCGGCACCGTTTTCGCCCAGCAGGACCTGCACCTTGCCGGGGTAGACGTTGACGGTCACCCCCTTGATGACGGTGACCGGACCGAAGGACTTGGTGACGTTGTCCAGGGTAAGGATGGGTTTGGTGTTCACGGTGTTGTGCCTCCTGGGAGGGGCGGGGTGGAGCCACGGATGATGAGTCTGCTGGGGAGGATGACTGATGCGGGGGTCTCGCCGGCGATCACCTGGGTGAGCATCTCGACGGCCTGGCGGCCCATGGCGTCGACGTCGTGGGCGATGACGGTGAGGGCGGGGTTGAGGAGGGTGAACGCTTCGATGTCGTCATAGGCGACGAAGGCGACACCCGTGCCGATACCGATTCCGCGTTCGTTGCAGACCCCGATGGCACCGATGCTCATCAGGCTGTCCGCCGCGAGGAGGGCGGTGGGCGGCTGGGGAAGTTCGAGCAGGTGCCGCGCACCGGCAGCACCACTGGCGGCCTGGAAGTCACCGAAGAAGATGAGGTCGCCGTCGTCGTCGGCTTCGGTGGTGGCGAGGGCATCATGGTAGGCGGCGAGGCGTTCGCGGCCGGTGGAGGTGGACTGCGGTCCGGCGATGTAGCCGATGCGTCGGTGGCCCTGCGCGGTGAGGTGGCGGACGGCTTCCCGGATGCCGGTGACGTTGTCGGGGGTGACGCTGGGGACGGCGGTGTCGGCGATGACGCGGTCCACGAAGACGGTGGGGATGCCACTGTCGAGGATGCTTTTGAGGCTGTCGAGGTCGCCGAGGGGTGCGGCGATGAGGCCGTCGACGCGCTGGGAGAGCATCACATCGAAGTAGCGATCCTGCTGTTCGGCGCTTTCGTTGGCGTTGCCGAAGAGTGTGAGGTATTTGAAGTCGCGGGCCCGCTGTTCGACGGCGTGGGCCAGATCAGCGAAGAAAGGGTTGCGGACGTCGGGAAGGACCAGGCCGATGGTTTCGGTGGTGGTCTTGCGGAGGGAGCGGGCCTGGGCGTTGGGCCGGAAATCCAGCTGCTGGGCGGCCTCGGTGACGGCTGTGCGGGCTTCGGCGGAGGTGGAGGGGTGTCCCGAGAGCACACGGGAGGCAGTTGCTACTGAGACACCCGCCTTATCGGCGACGTCCTTGATCGTCAGTGATCGCACCTGTTGCTCCTCGGCCGCCATGGAATCGTTTCCGTGGAATCGATTCCAAACTATGCCACACGATGAGAAGGCGGTCAATGCTCTTTCAGGCGAGGTCCAGGAGGCACCCACCGGTGCCGGTGGGGAACAATGAGTTACATGTGCGAAGAATTCGTGGTTGCCCGGAGCGCATGCCAGTCGGTTGGCGGTGCGGCATGGGCCTGATCTATCTCGGCGCGCTCCTCCTCTCGCTGGGTGGCTCGGTGCTCCTGGACTGGAGGTTTGGCCTCACCTTCTGGCGTGACGCCCGCAAAGCCTCCTGGGTCATGACCCTGGGGATCACCTTCTTCATCATCTGGGACCTCTTCGGCATTGCATTCGGTATTTTCTTCCGCGGCGTCACCGACCTCATGACGGGAATCCTCCTGGCCCCGGAGCTGCCCCTTGAGGAACCGTTCTTCCTCGCTCTGCTGTGTTACACAACCCTGAATGTGCTGGGCGTCGTCGCCGTCCGGGAGCGGAAACGGGAGCGGAAGGTGGCTGCGTGACGTATCTGGTCCTCAACATCATCTTCTTTGTTCCGATTCTGGCCATTGCCGCGTGGGCGTATCGGACGAAGTGCAGCCTTTTTCCCAGCTGGGGGGCTATCGGAATCACCCTGGTTGTTCTCCTGCTAGCGACCGCCGTGTTCGACAACGTACTGATCGCTGCTGGCATCGTCGACTACAACGCCGACCTCATCCTCGGTGTGCGTCTGGCTCTGGCCCCGATTGAGGACTTCGCCTACACCGTCGGGGCGTGCATCCTGCTCCCATCGCTGTGGGCTCTCATTCCGGGCCGCTCCTCAAAGTCGAATGACACCGGGGATCGTGCCAAAAGAAACCACGGCGCATAGGCAGCTCGAAAGGGCGCGACCGGCCGTTGACAGCCAATTTGGGCACTACTAGAGTCGCGGTCACAAGTGAATATCCGGAAACTCATCTACTGCTTCTGAACCAGCTGTCCGGCGTCGTGAAGCAGCTCTCGTAACCTAAGCTTCATCTCTTCGCCCTTTCGAGGAGCGCCATGAGCAGTGTCGGTTTGTTGTACGTTGGTGCGGTTCTTTTCATAAATGGACTCATGCTGATCGGGCTGGTCCCGGGCAAGTCCGCCGCGATCCTCAACTTCTTCGTCGGGATCATGCAGGTAGTTTTCCCGACCATCATCCTCATTCAGTCCAACAACGAGTTGTCGGTCATCTTCGGTGCGGCCGGGCTCTACCTTTTCGGGTTCACCTACCTCTATGTCGGAATTCTTCAGATGACAGGGATCAGCGGGGAGGGCCTGGGCTGGTTTTCCATCTTCGTCGCCGCCTGCGCCGTGACCATCGGAGTACTCCAGTTCACGCTGGTGGGAGACCCGGTCTTCGGGGCGATCTGGCTGACGTGGGCGGTCCTGTGGTTCCTCTTCTTCCTGCTCCTGGGGCTGGGCAAGGAATCCTTGACCTTCGTGACCGGCTGGTTCACCATTTTCGTCGCACACATCACCGGGACCATTCCTGCCTTCTTCCTCCTGAGCGGCAGGTACGAGACGAACGACGGGTACGCCGTCATCGTGGCAATCGCAGCGGCCGTTGCTCTGGGCGCGGCCTTCGTCCTTGGACGCCGCGGCATCCCTCGGAGCAGGACGGCGCGCGAGGGCCAAGCCGTGGCGCCGGCCTAGAAACCCGACGCCCAGGAAGGACAACCCGTTCAATGCCGATCTACGAATACCGGTGCCCCGGCTGCAGTACCTTCGAGATCATCAGTCCGATGGGTGCAGCGCCAGACCTGCAATCCTGCCCGGCCTGCGGCCAGACGGCCCGGCGGAAGATCAGTGCGCCCAACCTGTCGAAGGCCGGATCGGCGGCCTTTCAGCTCATCGATTCCACCCGGCGCAGTGCAGCGGAACCGCGGGTGGTTTCGGGGGCACTGCCGCCCGCTTCCAGCCGCAAGAGGCCGCTCTATACGTTCAATCCGCTTCACAGTAAGCTGCCGCGGCCCTAGTCCTTGGCGCGGCTAACCCAGAGGAGACGAAATGCCCGACGTCATATTTCCACTCGACTCAACAAAGAAGTTTGAGGATCAGGAAAAGATTGGACACAACCGGTGGCACCCGGAGATTCCGCCGGTGGCGACCGTCAAACCGGGGGATTCGTTCAGGGTCCACTGCCGCGAATGGTTCGACGGCGCGATCGTGAACGACGATTCCGCCGACGACATCCTCAACGCCCCGCTGCTGACCGTCCACAAGCTCAGCGGGCCGTTCGCCGTCGAGGGTGTGAAACCCGGCGACCTGCTGGTCGTCGACATTCTCGACGTCGGCCCCATCCCACAGGAAGAGTCAGGTCCGCTGGCCGGGCAGGGCTGGGGGTACACCGGCATTTTCTCGCGGAACAATGGCGGCGGCTTCCTCACCGAGCAGTTCCCCGACGCCTACAAGGCGATCTGGGACTTCACCGGCCAGGTGGCCACCTCACGACACGTACCCAACGTCTCCTACGTGGGGCTGATCCACCCGGGTTTGATGGGAACCGCGCCCTCCGCCGAGCTCCTGGCCAAGTGGAACAAGCGCGAGGGTGACCTGATCGCGACGGACCCCAACCGGGTACCGCCGCTGGCGCTGCCGCCCGAGCCGCAGTTCGCGGTGCTGGGAGGCCTGCCGGCGTCGGAGTTCGACCGGGTCGCCGGTGAGGCTGCCCGCACCGCACCCCCACGGGAAAATGGCGGCAATCAGGACATCAAGAACCTGTCAAAGGGCACCCGCATTTTTTACCCAGTGTTCGTGGACGGCGCTAACCTGTCGCTCGGGGATCTGCACTTCTCCCAGGGCGACGGCGAGATCACCTTCTGCGGCGCCATCGAGATGGGCGGGTTCATCGACCTCCGGGTCGACGTCATCAAGGGCGGCATGGAAACCTACGGGGTGAGCGAGAACGCCATCTTCATGCCCGGCATCGTCGATCCCCGCTACAGCGAATGGATTGCGTTCTCCGGCACCTCGGTAACCCTCGAGGGGGAACAGCGCTATCTCGACTCGCACCTGTCCTACCAGCGGGCCTGCCTGCACGCCATCGACTACCTGACCAAGTTCGGTTACAGCCCGGAGCAGGCCTACCTGCTGCTCGGGTCGGCGCCGATCGAGGGCAGGCTCTCCGGGGTCGTCGACATCCCCAACTCGTGTTCAACGGTGTACATCCCGACGTCGATTTTCGACTTCGACGTCCGTCCGTCGTCCGCGGGCCCACACCAGATCGACCCGGGAATGGGCGCGCCGAAGTCCAACAACGTGTAGGTGCCCTCCGCAAACCGCCGGCGCCAGGGTGCGGCTACGCTGCTGGCGCCGGTGCTGCGCGCCCGGCCGGAAAGACCCTGCGCGACCGATAATGTATGAGCCATGAGCTTCAATGACAGTGCGCAGCTGGACCCGTCCCGCGTCAGTGACCGTAGGGGGCGGGGCCGCGGCGTCGCCATCGGCGGCGGGTTGGGCGGCGGGATCATCCTGTTGCTGTCAATCCTGTTCGGCCCGGGCGTCGTCAGCGAGCTGGGGCTCGACGGAAGCTCAGGCGGAGCCGTGGAGAGCGAGAACCAGCCGACTGACGCCATCAACGCCTGCCAGACCGGCGCGGACGCCAACGAACGGCTGGACTGCAGGATCCTCGGCACCGCAGAAAGCCTCGACGCTTTCTGGCTTCCCTATCTGGAAGACTTCGGAGTCCAGTACAACCAGCCGGGCGTGGTGCTGTTCACCGGTCAGACGGACACCGGGTGCGGCAACGCCACCAGCGCCGTCGGGCCCTTCTACTGTCCACTCGATGAACAGACCTACTACGACACCGAGTTCTTCGACGACCTGGTCACCCGCTTCGGCGCCTCCGGGGGGCCGCTCGCTCAGGAGTACGTGATAGCCCACGAGTTTGGGCACCACATCCAGAAGATCACCAACACGCTCAACGCAGCACAGGAGGATCCGCAAGGACCGGAATCGGGTGCGGTCCGCGTTGAACTACAGGCGGATTGCTACGCGGGCATGTGGGCCGGCCACGCCATCAGCGTGCCGGACGCTGAATCCGGAGAACCGTTCCTGCGGGAGTTCACCTCGACGGACCTGCAGGATGCGCTGTCGGCGGCCTCAGCCGTGGGCGATGATCGGATCCAGGAATCCTCTACCGGCCAGGTCAACCCGGAAGGGTGGACCCACGGCTCCAGTGAGCAGCGTCAGGCCTGGTTCCTCCGCGGGTATGAAACCGGCGACATCAACGCTTGCGACACCTTCAGCGCCGAGGACCTCGATTCTCCGGGGGCGTGACGGCGTCGTTCGCTAGAGCCGCCGGATGGAGGAGCGGATGATGACGGGCATATCGATCAGATGCTCGCCGTGCGGAGCCGTTCCGTCCAGGAGTAGCTCAATCGCGCGGGTGCCCATTTCCTCGTGGGGAAGGGCGATCGTCGTCAGGCCCGGGCGAAGGTAGGAGGCAATTTCGTCGTTGTCGAAGGACACGATCGAGACGTCGTCGGGCACCCGGAGGCCGCGCTCGCTCAATGCTTGGTAGGCACCGAACGCGAGGGGGTCATTCAGGCACAGCAGCGCTCGCGGGACCGACCGTTCACCGAGTAGTGCATCAACCAAGGCATACCCCTGCTGCGGTTCCCAGTTCCACACCGATTCTTCGCTCATGAAGCTCAGGCCGCGGTCCTTCATTTCGGCCCGAATTCCCGCCAGGCGACGCGCGACGGTGGTCGACCGAAAGACATCCCGTTCCTTGACCTCGCTGTGCCCGAGGAGGACGATGCCCTCGCGGTGGCCAGCATCGGCGAGGAGCGACACCGCCGCCCTGCCGCCGCGTTCCTCGTCGGGCAGGACCGACGTCGTATAGCGGTCGCTGATGGCGTTCAGCAGGACCATCCGGGTGTTCTCCGGGAGTGCAGGGACCACCACTTGCCGCGAGCGCATCGTGGCGAAGACAATGCCGTCCACCTGCCGGTCCAGCAGTGCGGCGACGGCTTCCGCCTCGCGGGCAGGATCCCCACCCGTCTCGGCCAACAGGATGACATGTTCCGCCCGCTCGGCGGCGGCCAGGGCCCCCTTGATCAGGCCGCTCGCGAAACGTGTCGTCGCCACAGTGTCCGAGATGAAGCCGATCGTCTGCGTCTTGGCTACCCGGAGACTACGCGCCGCCACGTTCGGCCGGTAACCCAGGTCCGCCGCAGCACGGGTAACGCGGTCGTGTGCATCCTGGGACAGCCTGGTGTCCGGGCGGCCATTGAGAATCATTGAGGCAGCAGAGGACGACAAGCCTGCCTGACGTGCGACGTCGGCAAGGGTCACCCGCTTGGTGGTCATCAAATCCTCCTGCTCGATGCTAACTCTTGATAACGACTTAACAAACCTCTTGTGTTATCCCGAAATAAGCCCCAAGCTAGGTGCTGAATGGATTTAGCATTCACCACAGTGGATCTCGTGCAGAGAATCATCGACGAAGGAGTCACCCATGAATTCACCACTACGGCGCCCAGGCCGCCGTCGACCCGTTGCCGTAGTTGCCTTCATGGCCGCTGCTGGCTTCGCCCTCGCCAGCTGTGCCCCCGGCGCCAGTGCTCCGACGGACGAGGACGCGTCCGAGGCAGCCGCCGTCGAGGTCAACACCGAACTCACCTCCGAAGAGGTCACGCTGACCATCGCCGACGAAACCGGCTTCCCAGTCACGGACATGCTGGCGGAAGAGTTCACCAAGCAGCACCCCAACGTCACCTTCGAGGTCACGCGGGATACGTTCCAGAACCTGACCGCCAACGCGCCCAAGCTGCTGGCCGGAGACAACCCACCGGACCTGATCCGGTTGCCGACCATCGGTGACACCGCCGGTGACGGGCTGCTCGCCAACCTCGACCCGTACGCCGAGGCCTACGGCTGGGACGCGTGGCCCGAATCGCAACTCGCGCCGCTGCGGATGAACGACGAGGGTACCCGCGGCTCCGGCCCGCTGTACCAGGTGGGTCTGGGCTACAGCGTCACCGGCATCTACATGAACACCGCCATCGCCGAGGAACTTGGCATCGATGGACCACCGGCAACGATGGCCGAGCTCGAGGAAGACCTCGCGACGGCGAAGGCCGCCGGGGAAATCCCCATCATGGCGGGCGATAAGGACGGGGTCGTGAACTTTGTTGTTCAGGCGGCCATGAACCAGCACGCCGACAAGGACGAGTTCCTGTCATGGATGTTCAACGAATCAGGAAGCACCTACGCCACCGAAGGCAACATCCAGGGCGCCGAACTGATCCGCACCTGGGCGGACGAAGGGTACTTCCCCGAAGACATCAACGCCGTCGACTACTTTACCTTTGTCAGCCGCTTCTCCGAGGGTGAGGGGCTGTTCACCTTCAACGGCAACTGGGAAGCAGCGAACTACCAGAAGGCCCTCGGCGACGACGTCGAATTCTTCCTCGTCCCACCGGTCGAAGAAGGCGGAGACCACGTGGCCATGGGTGCTGCGAACTCCTTCTCCGTAGCCGCGGGCTCGGACGATCTGGACACCACCACGTACTTCCTCGACTGGATCCATACGGACCCGGCCGCACGCCAGATCATCACCGATGTGACCGGCGCGTCCCCAGGTGGCGACCCAGCACTCGAGCAGCCCACCGTTGAAGAAGGCTCGCTGATCGCCAATGCCCTGGAAATGGCAGCGCAGATCGGTGAGGAGAACGGCCAGGTGGACTTCATGTCCAACACCACGGCCGGTATTTACGCTGGAGCGATCATCCCCGAGTCACAGCTCCTGGTGACCAGTAAAATCACCGGCGAAGAGTTCGTCACCCGTGTGCAGGAGTTCTACGAGAATGAAGTGAGCGACTAATGCAGGAGGCCACCACCGGCCCTGTCCGCCGGACCGGGCAGAGCGAACCAGCAGCCACCGGTTCGGCACCAACAGGGCCGGTAGTGGCCGTCTCCAAACCGCGTAAACGCCGGCCAGTAGGGCGGGCCGGGTATGCGGCCTGGCTCATGCTGCTTCCCGCCCTCGCCGTGTATATCGGCTTTGTCATCGCCCCGATGCTCATGGGATTGCAGTATTCGTTCTACGACTGGAACGGCGTCGGCGTCGCCACCTTCATCGGACTGGAGAACTACGTCGAGGTCCTGACAAATCCCGTTCTCTTGGGCTCCATCCTGAATGCCTTCACCCTGATCATCTTTTTCACCCTGATCCCGATCGGCACCGGCCTGATGCTGGCCAGCCTGATCCGGTCAATGCGGCAGGGGCCAGTGGCTTCCATCGCGCAGACCATCCTGTTTCTGCCCCAGATCGTCCCCCTTGCCGCCGCGGGTATCGCCTGGTCCTGGATGTACGCGCAGACCGGCACGGTCAACCAGTTCCTCAGCGCTATTGGTCTTGGCGGCATCACGCGGTCCTGGTTGGCCGATTACGGGACGGCGCTCCCCGCCGTCGGGCTGATCGGCTCCTGGGTTCTCACCGGACTGTGCACGGTGCTGCTGCTGACCGGCATCGGCAAGATCGACGCCTCACTCTACGAAGCCATCCGCCTGGACGGAGCCGGCTGGTGGCGCGAATTCTTTACCGTGACCCTGCCCGGGCTGCGGCAGGAGATCGCCGTCCTCGCGACGCTCACGATCATTGCCGCGTTGAGTAGCTTCGACATCATCTACACCTCCACCCAGGGTGGACCGGGCCGCGCCACCCTGGTGCCCGGCATCTCCATCTTCCGGATCGGGTTTACCCAGAGCGACGTCGGACTCGCATCGGCCTTCGGCATGGTGCTGATGGTCCTGGTCCTGCTCGTGGTGCTTCCCATCCAGCGACTTTCGAAGGTAAACGACTGATGCGTACCAGCCGTAGAGAACTATTCCTCGGCCGACTGCTCCTGGCGATTGCGCTCATCCTCACCCTCCTGCCGTTGATCAGCATGCTATCGGCAGCGCTTCAGCCCGCGGACCGCAATCCCACCGGACTCGTCTGGCCCACTGACCCCCAGTGGGGCAACTTCGTCACCGCGTTCGAGGTGGGCAACGTGTGGCGTCTCATGCAATCGAGTGCGTTCATTGTGCTCGGCGTGGTGCCGGCGTCGTTGTTGATCGCCACCCTCGCCGGGTATGCGCTGGGAGCGTTGGCGCCCAAGGGCGGCCGGGCGATCCTCATCTTCTTCGTCGCCGGGCTCACCATCCCGTTCGAAGCGCTGATCATCCCGCTGTACTACCAGTCCCAGACCATGGGCACCCTCAACACCCAGTGGGCGGTGATCTTCCCGCTGCTGGGATTGTTCATGCCGTTCAGCGTGTTCTGGATGCGCGCCCACTTCATCAACGTGCCGCGCGAGCTGTCCGAGGCCGCCCGGGTGGATGGCGCCTCGATCCTGCAGGAGTTCCGGCAGATCCAACTTCCGCTTGCCGTGCCTGCCCTCTCGGCGCTGGCGATCCTGTTGTTCCTCTGGACCTGGAACCAGTTCCTCCTTCCGGTGGTGCTGATCGCCAACCCGCTCGATCGAACGGTAGCCGGCGCGCTGACGTTCTTCCAGGGGCAGTACTCGCTGAGTATTCCGCTCCTGAACGCGGGGGCGCTGCTCATCATCACCCCGGCCATCATCGTGTTCCTGATCTTCCAGCGCCAGTTTGTCCGCGCACTGCTCCAGGGTGCCGTCAAGGGCTGACTCCGCTTCACCTCCCGCTTCAATCAAGGATCACCACCATGAGCTTCACTCTCGCGGACCATTGGGTCTGGGATTTCTGGCACGCCGACGACGGCGACACTCATCACCTCTTCTACCTCCACGCCCCGAAGTCGCTGGGGGATCCGAACCTCCGGCACCGGAACGCCCGGGTGGGGCACGCGACCTCCACGGATCTGACTGTCTGGGAGGACCATGGAGTAGTTCTTCAGCCGGGGGAACCGGACTCCTTTGATGGCAGCGCCACCTGGACCGGCAGCGTGGTCCGCGGCGACGACGGCGTGTGGAACATGTTCTACACGGGTTCGCGGTTCCTGTCACCGGATGCCGTCACCAATGTGGAGACGGTGGGGCGAGCTACTTCTCCGGATCTAGCGTCCTGGACCAAGCAACCGGGACTCATTTCGGCGGATCCCCGGTGGTACGAGACTTTGGCTGACGGCACCTGGCACGAGGAGACGTGGCGGGACCCGTGGATCCACCGGGACTCCACCGGACTGTGGCACATGCTTCTTACCGCGCGATCCCGATCGGGAGCCGGGCGGGATCGCGGCGTCATCGGCCATGCGACCTCCCCCGATCTGGAGCACTGGACCGCTCAGCCGCCGCTGAGCGAGCCTGGTGCCGGGTTCGCCCACATCGAGGTTGTTCAACTGGTGACCATCGAAGGTCGGTCAGTGCTGCTCTTCTCCTGCGATACCGGACACCTCGCCGGAACCCGCAAGGCGGACGGCGTGCAGGGCGGGATCTGGGCGCTACCGCTTGAGTCGGACTCTCTGGTTGGAGGGCTCGATACTGCTGCTGCGGTTCGGCTGAGCACCGAGGAGCTCTACGCAGGGCGTGCGGTACAGACCCGATCAGGGCAGTGGATGCTGCTGGCGTTCGAGAACGTCGACCATGACGGCACCTTCATCAGCGGTATTTCGGATCCACTGCCGCTGTCCTGGGCGAGCGATGGGTCACTTTCACTTTCAACTGCACGAGCAAAGGTCAACGCGTGAGCGACGTCAACGGTATTCATGGGTCAGCCGATGGGCGCTTTGCCTCGGTGCGGGACGCCTTCGCGGCGGCTTTCGAGGGGCGGCCCCGGATGGGCGCAGCACTCGCGGTGCACCATCAGGGGGAACTCGTGGTCGACCTCTGGGGCGGAGTGGCTGATGCCCGCGACTCTACGCCCTGGACCCATGACACCTCCACGGTCGTGTTCTCCTGTACCAAGGGGATCATGTCGATCCTCATCGCGCGGCTCGTCGCATCCGGTCGGCTGGATTACGAAACCCCGATCACCGATGTCTGGCCGGAGTTTGGCGCACACGGCAAAGGCGGAGTCACCATCGGTGACGCGCTGTCCCACCGCGCTGGCGTATCGGCGCCCCGACGTTCGGTGAGCCTCGAGGAAGCACTCGACTGGGACACCATGACTGCCTTGATTGCTGGCCAAAAGCCACTGTGGGAGCCGGGCTCCGGGTACGGATACCACGCGCTGACCCACGGCTGGATTACGGGTGAGATTATCCGCCGGGTCACCGGCAAGATGCCGGGTGAGTATCTGGCTCAGACTCTCGCGGGGCCGCTGGGCGTTGATCTCCGGGTGGGTGTTCCTATGGATGAGCAGTTGAACATTGCTCACCTGGAGGCAGGCGAAAGTCTCCGCGAGCTCGTTCAGATGCAGATTGCCGCAGCCGATCCCAGGATCATTGACTGGCCCAACCATGCGATGACGTTGGGGGAGGCCTTCCCGCAGGAACTGGTGAGCCCCAACTCCGGTTTCAACCGTTCCGATGTCAGGGCTGGGTCGTTCCCCGGTGCGGGTGGAATCGCGACCGCTCGCGGGCTGTCGGCTGCCTGGTCATCGGTCATCCACGACACTGCCACCACCCGACGACTCGACCCGACTGTGCTCAAGCTAGCCATCGAGGCACGAAGCGAAGGAGCGCCGGTGTTCCCTGCGCCCGCCCCGTGGCCGCGCTGGGGTGCTGGGTTCCAGCTCGATTCCGAGGCACGGCATTATGTTTCCGCCGACGGGTTCGGGCACGACGGCGCAGGCGGCCAGGTCTCGTTCGCCGAACCGGAGCTGGGTCTCAGCATCGCGTTTGTGACCAACTGGATGGAAGCCGGCGGTGACCAAAGAGCAACGCGCATTGTCGACGAACTGCGCACGATCCTCGTCAGCTAAACGACGCATACGGCGCCTGCTCCGGTCGGTGTCTGGTCGAGTATCGGCGTTGAGGAGTCCCGCAGCGGACGAAGGGTGGGATTGCTGAAGGTTCAGGTGACAGTTGGAACTGATAGTTTCTGCTGTGGAAGACTGCTGGCATGGAGGCTCTCGCGCGCGATCACGACCTGGTTCTTTTCGGTGCGACCGGCTTCGTTGGTGAGCTGATCGCCGGGTATCTTGCGAACCATGCTCCTGCGGGCCTGCGCGTGGGACTCGCGGGGAGGTCGAAAGAGAAGCTCGAGGCCTTACGTTCCAGGCTGCCCGTCGCCGCACATGACTGGGCCCTCATCGAGGCCGATTCGGAGCGTCCTGACTCGCTCGCGGCGCTTGCAGCGCGCACGAGGGCACTCTTCACTACGGTGGGTCCCTACGCGAAGTATGGGCTGCCGGTTGTCGAGGCGTGTGCCCGCGCCGGCACCCACTACGGGGATCTGACGGGCGAGGTGTCATTCGTCCGTGAAGCCATCGACCGTTGGGACGCCCTGGCGAGGACTACAGGTGCACGGATCGTCCATGCATGCGGCTACGATTCCGTCCCGTCCGACCTCGCGGTGCTCCTCCTGCACCAGGCCGCGGAGGCCGATAGTGCGGGTGGCCTGACCGAGGTGCAGCTAGTCGCCAGGGCGAAGGGCGGCTTCAGCGGCGGCACCATCGAGTCGATGCGTGGGCAGTTGGACGCTGTGCGGGCGGACCCTGTGCTGCGATCGCTTGCCGATGATCCCTACTCCCTCAGTCCGGACCGGGCCGCGGAACCCTCGACCAGGCAGCCATCGGATCTGGGGTGGGTCGGCCGGTCGGAGGACGGCCTGCGGACCGCTCCCTTCATCATGGCGTCGGCGAACACGCGGATCGTGCGTCGCAGTAACGCCCTGCAGAGCTGGGCCTACGGCAGGTCCCTGCGGTACGGCAAGGTGATGGGCATGGGGCGGGGGCCCGTCGGCGCCGTCATTGCCGGAGCGACGGCTCTCGGTCTACGGGTGTTTGGCGCCGCAATGGCCCTTCCTCTCACAAGGAAACTACTGGACCGCGTCCTTCCCGCACCCGGAGAGGGCCCGAGCGAGGCCGCACGGCGCTCAGGCTGGTTCCATTCTCAGGTGACTGCTTCCACGGAGAGCGGCCGGCGGTACCGGGCCGTCGTAGCGGGGCCCGGCGACCCGGGATACGCCGCCACCGCCGTGATGGCCGGGGAGGCCGCGCTCTTACTCGCCTCGGACGGCGACCGCCTGCCGCCCAGCACAGGATCGCTGACCCCGGCGACTGCCCTCGGCGTCGTCCTGGTGGAGAGGCTGCGCGCGGCTGGCCATACCTACGAGGTCATCTCCCTCACTTGACGAAAGCGGATCGGACCGCAATTTCTGAGCTTTAGCCCTGGCGGAAACTGAAGTCGTTGAACATCGCCCATCTGGAGGCAGGCGAGAGTCTCCGCGAATTGGTCCAGATGCAGATTGCCGCAGTTGAACCGGGGGTCATTGACTGGACCAACCAGGCGATGACGCTGGGGAGGTCTTCCCGCAGGAACTTGTGAGCCCAAACTCTGGTTTCAACCGGTCCGATGTCAGGGAAGGTTCGTTCCCCGGTGCTGGCGGCATTGCCACAGTGCGCGGGTTGGCGGCCGCCCGGTCTTCGGTTATCCATGACACCGCCATTACCTGGCGGCTCGATCCGACAGTGCTCAACCTGGCCATCGCGGCGCGAAGCGAAGGTGCCCCGGTGTACCCCGCGCCCGGCGCAGGCGGACAGGTTTCGTTCGCCGAACCAGAGCTGGGTTTGAGCATCGCCTTTGTGACCAACTGGATGGAGGCCGGCGATGACGGGAGAGCGGCGCGCATCGGTGATGAGCTGCGGAATCTCTCGACGAAGAAGGCGGAATGAACCCTCAATACGGAACCTGAACTCAGCCGGAACCTTGACAAGTTTCCAATCCAGTTCCGGGTTGGGTATAAAGTCCCGCAAAAACCGCCACTATGTTGTTCCACCATCAGCAACAGACTGACGACCTTGCCTCTCTATGGCAAAGAGCGGCGGCAACCCGGCCCTGGAGTACGATAGCAAGAGCATTCGTTGAGTGAGCGGGTCGCCCTTAAGAGCGAGTAGCGGTAGCCGTTGTTGGAGTTGGATGGAAGTTCACTTCATGCTCAAAACGTTTCTCGAAGTCTTGGTTTGAAACGCGAAGTCGCGTTGATTGCTATATGCAATGCCGAATTGGGCAGTATAATCGTCGTAGAGTCTGTCGGTTTGAAAGGACACCCGATGTTTCAAAAATCACGTACAGAGGTTCAAGGATCTGTTGTTACTAGATCTTGTAGGTTTTGTCGTCTTTCCAAAAGCGAAACTTTAGTATCGGAATCTGAGTACGCCTTTTCCATGCCCTCGTTAGGTGCAATGGTCGAGGGGTGGATGCTTGTCTCACCCAGAAGGCATGCCTTTTCGATTGCCGAGCTAGATGTCCATGAGTGGGAAGAGTTTCATAGTCTAGCTTCGGAAACTCGCGCGAAAGTGGAGGCCACATATGGCCCCTCAGTTACCTTTGAACACGGGGCGTCGGGGGAAGGACGACTTGCGGGTTGTGGAATTAATCATGCACATTTGCATATTGTGCCTTTAGCTGTAGACCTCCGTCTTCTTATTAATGAAGTATCGGAAGCCGTTGGCAAATATGAGTGGCACCGCTCATCGCCGCGCCCCCGAGCCGCAGCAGAATTAGATTATATTCACCTCAGCGATCGCACTGGTAATTGGATTACCCATTCGCCGAGCTTGCCAAGCCAAGTGGTAAGGCAGGCCATAGCGAGATACTTGGGACTAGAACTCTGGGACTGGAAATCGGACCTCCGTGAAAGCCTGGCGCTAAAGACCGCAGCCCGCTTAAGCGTGGCATGACGCCGGAACCGCCTGATCGGAAAAACTCCCAGGAAGACGAGAGTTCGCGATCAAAGCCCCCAGGGGATACTTCTTTCGCACCCGACGAACCTACTGATGGTCGTGAGATTGGGAGTTGGAAAACTAGGTACACCGAGCGGCGCTGCATTGCACAGATAATATGCGAAGCGGCTTACGTTTTAGTGACTATCGTGATATCCCTATTTCTAATGTTGGGTATCTCATTGGGTTGGGTCACTGTTTCCATGACAAGTTCTCAACAAGAGCTTATCGGACCATTCATCTTCGCCTATTTGGGTGGACATTTCGGGGGGTCCCTATTTACAACGAAGTGGCTGTATCACACTGTAGCAAGGGGCATTTGGAATGCTGACCGACTTCTATGGCGAATCTTCACTCCATTTTTATCGGGTGGAGCTGCCTTAGCTCTTATTCTCCTATCCGCGGGTGGAGTGATACCGCTATTGGGTGAGCAAATTGTAAAAAATAGCGCCGCTTGCCTAGGCATCGGGATCGTTGTCGGATACTTCTCGGACAAGGCTTTCAGCGCGCTTGGGCGGTTTGCGGAACGGCACTTTGGTGAAAGCAAGACCGACTAGGAGATGACGGATTGCAGGTCGAATACGCTTTCGGGACTCCTTCCCGTCGATGGCCAGGCCTTCTTATCGCTACGGGTCGAGAGGCGGGGAATAAAGGGGCCGGGCTGCTCGGGCTCCCTCCGAAGTGGTACCCACCGACTCTCGTTCTTGCCCCTGCCCTGTACAGGGCAGAGAAGGTCGATACAAAAACTCATCTAAAGACAATCCTGAAGTCCCCGTCGGTCGGTGCTGCGCTGAAGGCATTGGAGAGCGAATCGCAGACAGGATATCTCTTCGCGAGGAGCAGCGCTGTTGAAGAAACGATTCGCGACAGGGGTAAGTATCTAAGCCTCCAGTCATCCGCTCAGATAAATAGCGTCGAGGAGGCCATTCAGACAGTTTGGGCGAATGAAGGGAAAGCTGTCGATAGCGACATTGGTGTACTAATTCAGCCCCTATTGACCGTTGAAATGAAGGGTCATCTATCGAATGAACATCGGGTTTCACGGGAGAGTTCTTCATGGACCGTCGAGATCCAATCGGGCGCAGATGTATTAGTGCATCGCTGGAGAGTGACGTCCGACGAGCGAAGTACAGATGATGTCCTTAAAGCGAACACTCCGGACACCTTGATCACGAGGCTTCGTGAGGTAGCAAGCAGGCTCGCACATCGTGCCGTTCGATACCATCTCGAGTGGGTCTGGGATGGGAAGCGGCTATGGATTGTTCAAGCCGATGAGATATCCAAACTCCATGGGGCTGGGCCGGGGGAAGCGTGGCGCGATCCGAGGGCCGATATACCTACGGGGGATCTGACGCACTGGGTCTCCCTCGATGAGATTGACGAAACGAGTGATCTTCTTCGGTGGAATAAGATCGCGAGCTTGCAACGATTTCGGAAATGTGAGTTGCCCACCGTTCCCCTGTGGTGCCTGCAGGGGAAGGATATTGTCGATGCACTTGCAAATGGGGAGGCAGCCCCGTCCATCCTGACCGATCTGGAAGTTTTGGCGGAGTCGACCGTCATTATTCGCTCAGATGTGGTGGGGCCAAAGCAAAATCTAATGCTCAGAAAATTGGAGACTAGGGACGCGGCTGCAGCGCTCGAATTTCTTCGAACAGTCAGCCGTGATCTGCTAGCCTCTGGGGCTGATCCTGCGTCAGTATGCTTCATTGCCCACCGTTACATTGCGGCTAGAGCGTGTGCTTGGAGTTTATCTAGACCGAACAGCATGGAAGTGACAGTTCACAGTACGTGGGGGCTTTTGGATGGGCTTGGGTGGCTCCCACACGATTCCTTCATTTTTGACGTTGCTACCGGGGAAGTCAAGGATCGATCTATCGAGGGTAAGGGTGAGTACCTCGACGTGGACGAGGCCGGGGATTGGTCCATTCGCGAGGCGCCCACAGAATGGATTTGGCGATCGAGTATGTCGCTTGGTCAGATCAGGGTAGTGGCGGAAGGTGCCAAGCGATTAGCGGCTCTAGCGGGCCGATCAATATTGACAATGTGGTTTATTGATCTGTTAGACGACAGCGGCATTGAATGTCTTCCTTGGATGACCCACACAAACGTTCCCGAGATAAGGAATGACGCATTGCCAAAGATTTCGAATGCAGTCGTGGTGCGAACTGCAAGCGATCTAAAAGGTATTGAGCGTGCTGTAACGGGCGGGAAGTCAGTTATTCTTCAGCTTCATCCCGGGTCCGAGTTAGTGCGGGATAAGAACCTTATTGAGAACGTGACGCAGACGGCTTTGAAGTATGAAATCCCTGTTCAAATTATAGGAAGTCCTTTGGGGCATCCCTATTACATGCTTAGCGCCGCTGGTGTGCATGTTACATGTCGTCAAATAACCTCAGAGTCACAAAAAGTCTACGGCAAAGTTGTTCGTGATGCGATTCCTGACATCATCGAACAGAACGGCGAAGTTGCTTCCTACTATAAAGTCGCGGGAAAGCAACGCGAGAAGCTGTTTCGTGCGAAGGTCCTCGAAGAGGCTATGGAATTGTTTAGAGCTCGTGACCAATCTCAAACTATTGATGAGATGGCCGACCTTGAGGAAATTCTGGGAGAGCTGCGTAAAGATTTGCGTATTTCGAGAAAAGAAATAGAAGAGCGCAAACGCGAGAAACGATTGAATAGAGGCGGGTTCACTCAAGGTTTAGTCCTCAATCGCACATCGACCGGTCGAGCCATTTCTTTTTCCGAGCAGCCGCCTCTTCCTGGGATGGAATTTTATGGGGATCGTAGTATAGCTTGGCAGGTAAGAAAAGTTGGAGGGCAAGTACAATTGAATTATGTTCCGCCTCTTGTTGGGCACCGGTCTATATTTACGATTGATTTAGACGGTATTGCAATAAGGGTTCGGTATCGGGAAAGTCATATCGAGGTAGATAAGGTATCAGAAGTGAAGGATCAACCGATAGATCCGTTGTGGTAGTCGGGCGTTATATGTGATCGACTGTTTGGCAGTGAGTTTATCGTTTCATACTGCATGTTTTTCTAATTTTCAAATTCCGAAATGCTGGCGAAAATATTTGAATCAAGTCTGCTTCGACCATGTTGTCGATTGAGCCGGGCCCTGCAGGAAGCGGAAGTCACAGCCCTCGTCCGCCTGGGTTACCTCGGTGACGAACAGCTTCCGATAGCCACGCTCCGGGACCACGGGCGCCGCTGGACCCATAGCTTCCTCACGCTGGGCAAGCTCCGCATCCGACACTTCCAGGTGGATCAAACGACGGCTGACACTCAGGGTGATCGTGTCCCCGGTCTGCACCAACCGCAGGGGTCCGCCCACCGCTGACTCAGGCGTCACATGCAGCACTACAGCGCCGGCGGCGGTGCCGGACATCCGACCGTCTGAGATCCGCACCATGTCGCGCACACCCTGGGAGGCAAGCTTCTTCGGGATTGGCAGGTACCCGGCTTCGGGCATCCCGGGTGCACCGACCGGACCGATGTTCTTCAACACCAGCACCGAATCGGCGGTCACGTCCAGATCGGGATCATCGATCCGCGCCGCCAGGTCCGCCGTGTTCTCAAACACCACCGCAGGGCCGGTGTGTTCCAGCAGCGACGGCGATACAGCGGCCTGCTTGATGATCGCCCCGCCCGGCGCCAGGTTCCCGCGAAGGAATGCGAGGCTCCCCTCCGGGTACACCGGGTTGGACAGCGGCCGGATGATGTCCTGCGGAAAGCCGGGACCGGCGTCGTCAATCTCCTCACCCAGCGTCCGCCCCGTCACGGTCGGCACATCACGATGAATCAGCGAACCCAGTTCACGCAGCACCGCGGGGACTCCGCCGGCCCGGTGGAAGTCCTCCATGTAGTACTTCCCGGACGGCTTCAGATCCACCAGCACCGGGGTCTCCGTGCTCATCCGGTCCAGCTGCTCCAGTGACAGCCGGATCCCCAACCGGCCAGCCACGGCAGTCAGGTGGATGATCGCGTTCGTTGACCCGCCGATGGCCAGCAGCACGCGCAGACCATTCTCGAACGATTCCTGGGTCAGGATGGTGTCCATCTTCGTGCCAGCCGCCGCCAGGGCAACAGCCTGGGTGCCGGTCGCCTCAGCGATACGTACCCGGTCAGCCGTGACAGCGGGAGCCGATGCCGAACCCGGCATCGCGATTCCCATCGCTTCGGCCAGGCAGGCCATGGTGCTGGCCGTCCCCATCACCGAGCACGTGCCGACGCTGCCGACCAGGCGCGAGTTGACGTCGTCAATCTCTGGTGTGGAAATCTCGCCACCCCGGAACTTGCCCCAGAACGCCCGGCAGTCGGTGCACGCACCCACCCGCTCGCCCCGGTAACCGCCGGTCAGCATTGACCCGGTCACCAGCGAAATCGCCGGCACACCGGCCGATGCCGCACCCATCAGCTGGGCCGGCACGGTCTTGTCGCAGCCGCCGATCAACACGACGGCGTCCATCGGCTGGGCGCGGATCATCTCCTCCGTGTCCATCGACATCAGGTTTCGCAGGAACATGCTGGTCGGCTGCGAGAAGCTCTCGTGGACAGAGATGGTGGGGAAGTCCACCGGCAACCCGCCGGCGAGCATCACCCCACGCTTCACCGCCTCCAGCAGCGCCGGCATGTTGCCGTGGCACGGGTTGAACCCGCTGCCCGTGTTGATGATCCCAATCACCGGCCGGTCCAGGGCATCGTCGGAATACCCGGCACCCTTGATGAACGCCTTCCGCAGGAACAGCGAGAACTCGGCGTCCCCGTAGTTGGTCAGGCCCTTGCGGATACCGGTGGCAGGCTTATCAGAGGGGGCGGCGGGGTCACTCACCGGAACGCGGGGACACCCGTGATGTGGTTCCCCAAGATCAGGGTGTGGACCTCGTCAGTGCCCTCATAGGTCCTGACGCTCTCCAGGTTGTTCGCGTGCCGCAGCGGCGAGTAATCCAGCGTGACGCCGTTGCCGCCGAGCATCGCCCGCGCCTCACGGCAGATCGCGATCGCCTCACGGCAGTTGTTCAGCTTGCCCACCGAGATCTGGTACGGCTGCAGGGTCCCGGCGTCCTTCAACCGGCCCAGCTGCAACGCGAGCAGCGTGCCCTTGTTGATTTCCAGCGCCATGTTGACCAGCTTCTCCTGCGTCAGCTGGTAGCCGGACAGCGGCTTCCCGAACTGCAGACGCTCCTGCGAGTAGGCCAGCGCCGTAAGGTAGCTGTCCCGGGCCGCACCCATGGCACCCCAGATGATGCCATAGCGCGCCTCGTTCAGGCACTCGAACGGGCCGCGCAGTCCCTTGGCGTTCGGAAGCATCGCGCTCTCCGGCAACCGGATATCGGTGAGGGTGATGTCGCACTGGATGGACGCACGCATGGAGAGCTTCTGCTTGATCGGCGTCGCCACGAAGCCCGGGCTGTCGGTGGGCACCACGAAGCCGCGGACACCGTCGTCGGTCATCGCCCAGATGATGGCCAGCTTCGCCACCGAAGCCAGACCGATCCAGCGCTTCGCGCCGTTGAGGATCCAGTCCGACCCGTCACGCTTCGCGAAGGTCTGCATCGCGCCGGGGTCGGACCCGGCGGTGGGCTCGGTCAGACCGAACGCCCCAATCGCGGTGCCGGCGGCCATCTGTGGCAGCCACTCCGTCTTCTGCTCCTCGGAGCCGTGCTTGTAGATGGCGCTCATCGCCAGCGAGCCCTGCACCGAGACGAAGGTCCGCAGACCGGAATCGCCGGCCTCCAGCTCCATCGCGGCCAGCCCATACTCCACCGAGGACTTCCCCGGGCAGCCGTAGCCGTTGATGTGCATGCCGAGCAGGCCCAGCTCGGCCATCTGCGGGACAATCTCCATCGGGAACACGGCGTCGTCGTACCACTGGGCGATGTTCGGCTTGATCTCGCTGTCCACGAAGGACCGCACGGTCTCGCGCAGGGTGATTTCCTCGGGGGAGAGGAGCGTATCAATACCGATCAGGTCTGACATGTCAGTCATGGTTCTGCTTTCAACTGTTGAGGAAGTCATTGGAATCCTGCTTTCACTGTAGGTGGTGCAGTGCGGGAACGGCCGGGACGTCAAAGGCGGCGCCGGTGTGCTCGCCCAAGCGGGGCGGCGGGCGCCGGTACCGGGCGGGAGTCGCGGACAGGTGGATCGGGTTGGCGACCTGCTGGCTGGTCCGCGACCCGTCAGCAGTGGCGATCTCGACGACGGGGGCCAGGCCCAGCGTGTCAGCCAGTTCCAACGCCTCGACAATCGAGTTCACCTTCCCGGCGGGCACACCCGCCACGCTGAGCAGCTCCGACCACTCTGCGGCAGATTTGGAGCCCAGCTGCTGTTCCAGCATGGACTTCAGGACCACCCGGTTGGCCACCCGGTTCGAGTTGCCAGCGAACCGCTCATCGCTGGAGAGCTCAGGCACGCCGAGCACCCGGACCAACCCGACGAACTGCTTGTCCGTCCCGACGGCGACGGCGAGCGGACCGTCGGCGGTCCGCAACGTCTCATACGGCGCGATGCTCGGGTGCGCGTTGCCCATCCGCTGCGGGGATTCGCCGGTGGCCAGCGTGCTCGACGCCTGGTTCACCAATCCCGACAGCAGCGACGACAACAGGTTCACATCCACCCGCTGGCCCACGCCGGTCTGCTCCAGCGACCGCAGGGCGGCGAGGATCCCGACGACGGCGTTCTGCCCGGTCACCACATCCACCAGGGCCACGCCGACTTTGCTCGGCTCGGAATCCAGCCCGCCGGTGACGCTCATCAGCCCGCCGACGGCCTGCACCAGCAGGTCATAGCCCGGCAGATGCGCGCCAGCGGCGCTCCCGAACCCGGTGATGGAGCAGTAAATCAGGTCCGGCCGACGGTCCTTGAGGGAGTCGTAGTCCAGCCCGAACCGCTCCATAATGCCGGGCCTGAAGTTCTCGATCACGACGTCGGCCGTCAGCGCGATCTCCAGCGCAGTCGCCTGACCCTCGGGAGTGGCCAGGTCGCACACCACCGAACGTTTGTTGCGGTTGACGCTGGAGAAATACGTGCCCACCCCGTACTCGTCCACTGGCGGCGTCCAGCTGCGGGTGTCATCGCCGGAGGGGCTTTCCACCTTGATGACGTCGGCCCCGAAATCGGCCAGCATCATCGAGGCAAACGGTCCCGCGAGCACCCTGGAAAAGTCGGCCACCTTGATTCCGTCCAGGGGACCTGGCGGGAACCCGTCGTCGGGGGCGTTACTCACTATCGCCACGGCCTTCCTGATGAGCGCTGTCTTCCCGACCAGAACTGGCGTTCTGGTCGACCACCGGGTTGCTGAGTACGCCGACGCCGGGGATGCGGCACTCGGCCACGTCGCCCGCCCTGATGTGCACGGCGCCCGGGGTGCCGGTGGAGATGATGTCGCCCGGGTAGAGCGGCATCACCTTGCTGTGGAAGCTGACCAGGTACTCGGGGGAGTACCTCATGTTGCCCACCACGTTGCTGCGGTGCACCTCACCGTTGATCACGGTGGACACCTCGACCGCGGCAAGCGACCCGGCGTCGTCGGTCACCTCAGCGAGCGGCACAATCTCCGGGCCGAAGGAGAAGAAGCCGGGAAAGTTCTTGGACCGGGTGAGGAACCGGGGGTTCTTTTCCAGGATGTCCTCGGCGGTCTGGTCCAGCAGGGTCACGACGCCCGCTACGTAGGACAGCGCGTCCTCCGGCTCCACATCGCGGCAGTAGCTGCCGATCACGAGGCCCAGTTCCGCCTCGGCGGTAGTGCGCACACTCTGGCGCGGGATGGTAATGCTTTCGCCCGGGCCGATGATCGTGTGATCGCCCTTGATGAACGACGCCGGCTCGTCCGGGACACCCTCGGACAAGTCCGAAGCGTGCTCCACATAGTTCAGGCCGATGCCCCACAGCATCCGGGGATGCCGGTACGGGGCGCCGAAGGTCACCGAATCCCGGTCACGGAAGATCGCGGTGTCCGCCGACTCCGCGAAGGATTGTAGCTTGCCCAGCGAATCGGTGGCCAGCAGCTCCAGCAGGTCGCCGGTGAAGCCGGGGATGAGGTCGCGGACCAGCGCGACGCCGCGCTCGGGGTGGATCACTGCGGCGAGCTCGTCGCCGCCTTCGCGGACTGAGGCCAGATGCATGGTCAACGCTTCTTTCTGTTCACGATCGAGAGAGTCAGGGGTTCAGGAAAAGCCGGAGCTAGTACGCGCGGACCAGTCCGCCGTCGCAGCGGATCTGTTCGCCCGTCACGTAAGCGGCGGGAACGCTGGCGAGGAAGGCGACGACGGCGCCGAACTCCTCGGGCGCACCGTACCGGCCAGCGGGAATGGTCTTTTCCGATGCGGCACGGGCTTCGCCGGGGGTGCTGCCGGTGCGCTTGGCCGCTGCGGCGTCGAGGGACGCCACCCGATCCGTGTCGATCCGGCCTGGGAGCACCATGTTCACGGTGACGCCGTCGGCTGCTACCTCGGCGGCGAGGGTCTTGAGGTAGCCGGCCAGGCCAGCCCGGCCGATGTTGGAGAGCGCCAGGTTGGGCAGCGGCTGCTGCACGCCACTGGAGCCGACGGCGACGATACGGCCCCAGCCGCGCTCGCGCATGCCGGGGAGCACCAGGTTGGTCAGGCGCATGTGCTGCAGGAGCAGCTGGTGTACGGCGGCGAGAGCCTGCTCATCGCTGACGTCAGCGGCCCCACCGGGAGGCGGACCGCCGCCGTTGAGGATCAGCACGTCGATCGGGCCGAAGGCCTTCTCGGCGGCTTCGACCAGGGCAGTGGGGGAGCCGTCGTCGGTCAGGTCCATCGTGATCCCGACGGCGAAGGGCAGCTTGGCCGCTTCGGCCTGCACGACGTCCTCACGGCGGGCGGCGAGGACGACGTTGGCGCCCTCGTCGGCCAGCGCCTGGGCGATGGCCAGGCCGATGCCCGAGCTCGCGCCCGGCACCAATACGTTTTTCCCTTTAAGTCCGGTATCCATCAGGCAATTTCCTTCACAGCATCAAGGTGGGCATCGATCATGTCGGCTAGTGCCGACGGCAATGTGGGGGAGGGCGGGCGAACCGCGGCGTCGGCGATGATGCCGCGGCGGCGCAGGATCTCCTTGCGCAAGGCGAGCCCAATGCCGGGCTGACCCTCGAAGTTGGCGAGCGGCAGCCACGGTGCGAACGCCGCGCGGGCCGCTGGGAAACCGCCGTCGGCGAACGCGGTGAGCGCTGCCTGCAATCCTTCCGGGTGAGAGAACCCGGTCATGGCTCCGGCGGCACCGGCGGCCAGCTCATCGAGCAAGCCGACGCCGCCGAGCCCGCCGAACACCGGCACCGTGGTGGCGGCGGTGAGCGCGGCAATGGGGACGGCGGTGGGTGGGGCTTCGGACTTCACGGCGCTGATGAACGGGCACAGCTCCAGCACGGCCAGGATCTGCGCGGCGCTGATGTTCACGCCGGAAGCCACCGGGTAGTCCTGCAGCACAATCCCGGCGCCGGTCTCGGCCGGGATGACCTCGTTGATGGCGGCCAGGTGCGCGGCGAGTAGCGCAGGGTTGGCGCTGTTGGCCTGCACCATCAGGGCGCCGAGGTTGCTGCCCGCTGCGGCAACGGCCGTCCGTGCCTGTTCGACGGCAACCGCCGTCGACCGCGCCGAGAGACCGACCACCAGCGGGGTGTCACCAGCTTCTTCGGCGACGGTCTGCACGATCAGGGTCTGCTCGGCGGTGTCGAGAGAGACACCTTCACCAAACACGCCGAGCACCACCATGCCGGTGGCGTTCAGCCTGGTGTAGAGGCCGACCTCGCTGCGCAGCGACTCGGTGTCGACGACGAAGTCGCTGCCATGAAAGGGAGTGGCGAGCACGCCCCAGAGACCCCGGGCGAGCGGGGGGACGTGGGAGTTGGTTGGAGGGTGTGTAGTCACAGGGAGGTGGTGTCCTTTCGGCCAGTGGCGTTCTCGAGTGCCAGCGAAACAATGTGCTCGGCGATGGCGAGCGAGGAGGTGGCGGCGGGTGACGGCGCGTTCCGGACGCACAGCACCGAACCCTGCCGGGTGATCCGGAAATCGTCCACCAGCGACCCGTCGCGGGTCAGCGCCTGGGCGCGGATGCCGCGGGGGCCGGGGACGACGTCGTCGGCGGTGATCTCCGGGACGTACTTGCGGGCCTCGGCCACGAACCGGCGCTTGCTCAGGGACCCGAGCATCTCCGCGGCGCCGGTACGCCAGTGCTGCTTCGCGAAGGACCGGAATCCCGAGTACATCACTGCGTCCTTGAGGTCGCGCGGTGAGATGGTGGACCACTTGTAGCCTTCGCGGGCGAGGGCCAGCACCGCATTGGGTCCCACCATGACCTCGCCGTTGGTGGTCGGCGTGAGGTGCACGCCGAGGAACGGGTACCGCGGGTCCGGCACCGGGTACACCAGCCCGCGGACCAAATGGCGGCGGTCGGGGCGCAGCAGGTAGTACTCGCCGCGGAAGGGCACAATCTTGGGGTCGTCGTCGTCGCCGGCCAGCTTCGCCACCCGGTCCGCCTGCAGCCCGGCACAGACGATCACCGTGTCGTAAACGTCGGACGTTTCGACGCCATGATGCGTTCCGGTGACCACCGTCTGCCCGGCGCGTTCGGTCAGCCCAGTGACCTCAAAGTTGGTGTGGACGGTGCCGCCCGCGGCCACCACATCCATGGCAAGGGAACGGGTGACAGCGCCGTAGTCGACGATCGCCGTATGCGGGGAGTGGATGCCGGAGGTGCCCTTGACGTGGGGCTCAAGTTCCAGCAGTTCGTCCTGGTTGATGATGCGCACGCCCGGCACCCCGTTGGCGACGGCGCGCTCCATGATGTCTCCCAGCCGGCCCTCCTCGACGGGGTTGCGGGCAACCAGCACCTTCCCGCACTCGTCGTAGGGCAGGTCCTTCTCGGCGCAGTAGGCCTTGAGCATGTCAACGCCCTGCCGGCAGAGCCGTGCCTTCAGCGATCCCGGCGTGTAGTACAGTCCGGCGTGGACGACGCCGGAGTTCCGCCCGGTCTGGTGCCCGGCGAGGATGGGCTCCTTTTCGAGCACTGTGACGTGGGCGTCGGGCTGGACCTGCAGCAGCCGGCGGGCGACGGCGGCACCAACAATCCCGCCTCCCACCACTGCGAAACGCGTGGGCGTCATCTTTTCTCCTCCATTGGGGTCAAGGTGTCAGTAGGTACTTGAGCGGCGATGACTGCCCGGGACCGGCGGATCATCCGCCGCGCCACCGTGAAGGTCACGGCGGCCAGACCGGCGACGACGGCGGCCGCGAGCCAGGCGGTGTCATACGAGGTGGCGGCGGTTAGCAACCCGAACAGCAGCGGACCGGCCGCCGCGCCCAGGGAAAGGCCGGTCTGGATGACGCCGGTGGCGGTGGCCGCGTTGGCGCGGTTGTCCCGGACCACGGCGAAGTGCACCAGGCCGGGCCATGTCCACCCAGCGCCGTAGGCGAGCAGGGCTCCGAGGACGAAAAGCAGTGAACTGGTGCCCAGGGCGAGCAGCAGGTACCCGATCACGCCGAGGGCCAACAGATTGGTGATCAGCACCAGGGGGCTGCGGTGCGGGTACTTGTCCATGGCGAGGCCCAGCACAATGCGGATCATCAGGCCCAGCAGCGCAGCGCCGGCGAACAAGAGGCCGGCGGTCCCGGGCGCCATCCCGGACTCCACGGCCGAGTCCACCAGGAATACGCCCAACGAAGTCGCCGCCGCGGCAGCGAAGCCGGCGCCCACGCTCAGCATCACCAGGCCACCCTTGGGGGTGCCCCGGTCAGCCTTGGGGGTTTCCCCGGGCTGGGTGGGACGGGTGCCGGGTGCACTGATAAACGCCCAGACAGCAATGGCGACGGCCATCAGCGAGCCGAGCAGGAACGCGTACCGCCAGCCGACGGCGAGGGCAATCAACGGAACGGCAATCCCGGCGATCATGGAGGCCGCCGGAATGGACGACTGCTTGACGCCGAACGCGAGCCCCAGCCGGCTGGGATTGACCGCCCGGGAGATGCCGAGGTTCGCTGACGGCTGGGCCATCGCATTGGCCAGACCGCCGACGAACAAGGCAACAATCAGAAGCGCGAACGTCGGCGCCAGACCGGCACCGGCCAGCGCGACCGCGGCGAGCGTCGCCGACGCGACCATGCCTTTCGCCGCACCAATGCGCTGCACCAGCCCGCCCAACGGCCGGGCCAGCACCCCGGACACGGTGAACAGGGTGGCTGCAGCCATCCCCATTTCCGCCGGGCCAATGTTCAGGTCACCGCGGATCTGCACCGCCAACGCACCTAGCAGGAAGGCAGGAAGCACCCCTGTGGTGGTGACGGAGACGGCCTGCAGCATGGTGACTGCTGCGCGCGTCGACGGTGCTGTGGTCATGAAGCGGTGGGATCCGTCGTCGTTTTCGGTGAGGTGGTTGCCGACGACGGCGCACGGTGCGCCGCGGACCTCGAGGAGGTGCCCGACGTCGTACTGGAGGCCGAATCAGCATCCGAAGGAACTGCGGCAACCGCAACTTCGTCGGCGTCGGGATCGTACGGGTGACGCTTCCGCCCGACCAGGTGCACCAGGACGCCGACGGCGATGATCGCCACGCCAATCCCGATGTAGAGCGGGTCAAGGGTGAGCAGCGGCAGGGAGCCGATGCCCAGGATCACCCGTTCGGGCCAGCGGGCCGGCCCGATGAGCCACCCGCCGGTGGAGACGGCCAGCGCAGCAACCGCGAGGAGCGAGACCGACAGTGCCAGCGCGATGGTGGCGACGCCGCCCTGCAGCAGCAGCCCGACACCTGTTCCGGAGAGGACGAAGATGAACGGCACCAGGAAGGCGGAGAGCGTGTACCGCCAAGTGAGCCACATGGTTTTGATCGGTTTGCCACCGGTGATGGCGGACGCCGCGAACGGGGAGAGCGCCGTCGGAGGCGACACCTCGCTGAGTACCGAGTAGTAGAAGATGAACATCGCGGCGGCGAAGGCTGGCACGCCTACGTCCTGCAGGGCAGGTCCGATGATCACCCAGGAGATGATGAAGCTTGCGGTCACGGGGACCGCCAAACCCAGGAGAATCACGGCGATGGCCGAGAAGATCGCGGTGAGCAGCAGGCTGCCGCCGGCGAAGTCGACGATGATGCTGGCGAGCTTCAGGCCCAGACCGGTGAGGGTCATGATGCCGACGATCAGCCCGGCTGCTGCCATCACCGGGATGACCGAGAGAGCGCCGGTGGCACCAGTGGCGAGGGCATCGAAAATCCGCTTCGGGGTCATCCAGGATTCGCGGTCGAAGAAGCTCAGCACAAACGCGAGGACGGTGGCGAACACCACGGCCCGGAACGGCGTCATGCCGAAGGACATGAACACTACGATGGCGATCAGCGAACTGAAGTGGTAACCGAAGCGCAGCAGCAGCTTGCCCACCGGCTTGACGTCCATGGCGACAGCTTTGGTCTTGAACCGTCGGGCGTCCATCTCGATGGCGAGGATGATGCCGAAGTAGTAGAGCAAGGTCGGAATGGTGGCCCAGATCAGCACCTGCAGGTAGGACACCCCAAGGAGGGCGGCGATGATGAACGCCGCGGCGCCGAGGGTGGGGGGCGACATGATGGCGCCGATACCGGCGGCGGCGAGGATGCCACCACCGTGTTCCTTCGGGTAGCCGGCCTTGCGCAGCAGCGGCCAGGAGATCCCACCGAGGGTGACGGTGGTGGCGACGCCGGACCCTGACACGGTACCGAGCAGGAAGCCGGCGAGGGTGACGGTCCGGCCGGGGCCGGCCTTCGACTGACCGAACGCCGAGAAGGAGAGGTCAATGAAGAACTTAGTGGCACCCGAGGCGCCCAGCACGGCGCCGTAGATCGTGAACAAAATGATGTACGTTGCGGCGACGTCCGTGGGGACACCGAAAATACCCTGCGTACCCATCACGTTGTGGCCCACCAGCCGGATCCAGTCGAAGGATGAGGTGGTGAACGGGGCCGGGAAGAACGGACCCCAGTAGGCGTAGCCGAAGAAACCCAGCACCACCAGGGGCACCAGGATGCCCACGGTGCGCCGTGCCGCCTCGAGGACCACGAGGATGGCGATGACGCCCATGATCAGGTCGAGGTAGGTGGGCACGATGGCCCGGCGGAAGAACGGATCCCAGTCGGAGATGATGTACGCGAACGGCACCACGGCGACGACGGCGAGCACCCAGTCAAGTAGGTGCGGATTGTCTGACTTCCCGGCATCCTTGGCCTTCGACGAACGCCCCCACCCCCGGTACACCAGGAAGGTCAGGGACAGCCCGATCATGAGGAACGCGGGCAGGTAGAACTGGGTGGCCATCGGGTTGAACACCCAGTACAGGGCGAACAGCGACAGGCCAGCGCCCACCACCTTGACCACCAGGGCAGGAATGCCGGTCAGCTGGCGGGCGGGCTTCTCCGCCTCGAATTCGGCGATCAGCGCGTCTTCGTCGATCTCGTCGTTGCGGTTCATCGGGTTAACCGAGGCATCCTCAGGGATTCTCGCCTGGTCGCGTCGGCTGGGGTCGATTGCCTCGTCGGGGGTGGGGCGGTGCTGCTTGCCGGCCTTGACGGCGCCGTCGCCGTCAATTCGCTCGGTCATGGGGTCTCCTTGATAGCTAGCAGGATGAAGGGCTGGTCGTCGTCGACCAAGGCCCACAGCGGAACGGGCGCTGTTCCGGGCAGGTGGAGGGTGCGTTCACCGAGATCGGTGGCGGCAAGGGAAAGGTCAGTGAACACGGCGGGGTGTGCTGGGTCCGGGTCGACCACAAAGTTCCGCCGGTCGGTGGGGTCCGCGGGGGTGGGGGCGCCGGGGACACCGTAATACTCTTCGAGCACCGCGAGTTGGTCGGCGGCGATCTGGTCGAGCCGGAAACTGCCGTCGGGGAGGACCGTGTAGCGTTCCTCGGCGATGGTTCCGTACAGCGAGTTGCGGTAGCTGACCGCGAACGTATCTCCGGGCAGGGCCACGAAGGCCAGCCCGCCGTCGTCGTTGGTGATCACGATGCTGCGTCCAGGTGAACCCTGTTCGGGAGCCTCCTGGGCAGCAACCGCGAATGCCCCACCGCCCAGCGTGCCAAGGCACACCAGGACGGCGACGACGACGGCGGGCTTGCGCATCAGTGCTTAGCCTGCGGCTTCGTCGAAGTACTTCTGGGCGCCGGGGCAGGTGTCGATGTAAGAAATGTCTCCGGCGGTGGCTGCATCCAGTTCGACGGCGGCGGGGTGCACCTGGGTGAGGGCTTCAACGTTGTCGAAGATCGCCGCGGTGATGTTGTACTGCAGCTCCTCGTCCATTTCGGGGCTGGCGACGAGGATGTTCGGCGAGGCGATCGCGGACACCGCTTCGGTCTGGCCCTCATAGGTGTCGGCGGGGATGTCTTCCTCGACGTAGTACTCGCCGTATTCGGTGGAGAGTTGCTCGGCGTATTCGCCGATGTTGAGGAGGTTCATGTCGCCGTCGCTGGCCAGGTCGATCAGCGCGCCAGTGGGCAGGCCGCCGGACCAGAAACCGGCGTCGATGGTGCCGTCACGCAGTGCCGCAACGGTTTCAGCGGCGCCGAGCTGGCGGCGTTCCACGCCGGACTCGGGATCGATGCCGGCAGCCTCAAGGATGCGCAGTGCGGCGACCTCGGTGGCCGAGCCGGGGGCGCCGACCGAGACGACCTTGCCTTCCATGTCAGCGACACCCTCGATGCCGGTGCCGTCAACGGTGACCGCCTGCATGAAGTTGTTGTAGGTGTTGCCGAGCGAGCAGGTTTCGATGGGGTTGCCCTCGAAGTCGTTGACGCCCTCGACGGCGTCGGACACGACGTCGCCCACCGCGAACGCCAGCTGGGCTGAACCGTTCTCGATCAGGAGCATGTTGTCGACGGAGGCGTTGGTCTCCTGGACGGTGGCGTCGTAGCCCTCGATGTTGTCGCGGATCATGGTGGCGAAGCCGCCGCCGAGGGGGTAGTAGACGCCGCCGGTGCCGCCGGTGGCGATGGAGAGGGTGCCGCCGTCGGCGCCGCCGCTGGCATCACCGCCGCCGCTACCTCCGCCGCTGGTATCGGGGCTGCCGCATGCGTTCAGGAACAGTGCGGGGACGGTGAGTGCTGCTGCGGCAAGCCGGACCCTGCGACGGTGCAGTGGTGAGGTTGTCATGGGTGTTCTCCCTTTATGGTGGTGTGCGATTGAGGATGAGAATTGGGGGTGGCTTCGTGGGCACCTTGAACGTCGGGGACTGGTGCGTTGACGATCGGCGCGTTGACGTCGCCGGCCGCGAGTAGCCCGGATAAGGCCCGGTAGTAGCCCACCAGGATGGACAGTTCGGTGATACCAGCGTGTCCGTGATGCTTCAGGGCGGCTGCGTGGTCGCTGTCGGTCACGGTCCGTCCGCCCAGGAGGGCGGCGGTGAAGGTGAGGGCGGAGTGCTCGTCGTCGGGCAGCTCAGCCGGTAGGAAACCCCCACGAAGGCTGCCCAGTTCCTCATTGGTGATGCCGACGGTGAGGGCCACCCGGCTGTGGGCGTACCACTCGTAGGCCGAGCAGCGTTCGGCGGCGACGGCGCAGATCACCAGTTCCCGGGTCCGGGCGGGCAATTTCCCGCCGAAGCGCAGAGCGGCGCCGAGCGCCTGGACCGCCTGGCCGATCTGCGGGGCATAGAGCAGAGCGTTGAATGGGCCGGCGAGGTGGCCGTCGGCGTCGACCACCAGGAACGGGCCGCCCGCCCGGGGTGGGCCGGCGATCGTGTTGTACAGGGCGAGCTGTTCGTCGTCGAGGGCGTCCGGTGCCAGGAGCGGGAATCGCCCGCCGTGGGCCTTCTCGGTGGCTTGTGGCGCCGCCAGCTCTTGCTTAGACAAGGGTCCGCCCGCCGTCGACGTAGAGCACGTGGCCGGTCACGAAGGCGGCCTGGCGGGAGGCGAGGAAGAGGGCGGGGCCGGTGAGGTCGCCGGTGGTGCCGAGCCGGCCGGCGGGGACCAGCGAGGTGTAGTGGTCGCGGACGCCCGGTTTGTCGAGGTGGCCGCGGGTGAGTTCGGTTTCCACGTAGCCGGGGGCGACGGCGTTGACGGTGACGCCGTGGGACGCCCATTCGCGGGCCATCACGCGGAGGAGTTGGTTGAGGCCGCCCTTGCTGGCGGCGTAGGGTCCGTGGTCCGGGTGGGCGAGCAGGCTGGAGACGGAGGAGCAGTAGACCTGGCGGCCGTAACCGGCGGCGACCATCAGCTTCCCGGCGGCCCGGCCGAGGCGGAAGGCGCTGGTGAGGTTGATGGAGATCATGCGGTCCCAGTCCTCGTCCGTGGTGTCCAGGAGGGGAACCCGGTTGTTGACTCCCACCGCGTGCACCAGCACGTCGAGCCCGCCGAGCTCGGCTGCGGTGCGGGCGACGGCGTCCTCGCAGCCTGCCGTCGTCGTCAGGTCGACTTCGAGGGGGTGGACCCGCGGATCCAGGGCGGCGAGGCCGGCCGGGTTGACGTCGGCGACGACGACGGAGGCCTGAGCATCGGCGAAAGCACAGGCCAGGGCACTGCCGATTCCGCCGGCGCCAGCGATGAGAACCCGCTGGCCGCTGAGGCCGAGCCAATCACTCATGGGTGCTGCCGGATCGACGAGTTCTGCTCCGAAGGCCCGGTAGGGGGCGAGGCGGGTAGCGTTATTGTTCGCCGTGGTGAGCAAGTCATTTGGATACTGTATCCAATTAGCACGCAAAATGTAACCCGCATCACACAAATATATTTGCGTTTTGCAAACAACTACGGGGCGTCGAGGAACGTTCTCAAAGCTTCGACCGCATGATTTCGGTGTTCGTTGAGCAGGATGATGACTCGGTCGATGTCGTGGTCGGCGAAAGCGTCGATGATGCGCCGGTGCTCGTCCTCGACCCGGTGCCGGTTGGCTTCGTCGCCGTAGTAGACGAACCGGTAGGTCTCGGTGGCGTCCCACAGCACCTGGATCAGCTTCTCAAGGCGCGGCATCCGGGCTTCGGTCACCATGAGGAAATGGAATCGGCGGTTGGCCTCGGTCATGGTGAGCAGGTCGCCGGAGGCGCTCGCTGTCTCCACGTCCTGTGCAGCGGTTCTCAGCTTGCCGACAATATCCTCGTCCGACCGCCTGATCGCTACCCGCACGGCTTCAGCCTCGAGGATTTCGCGGATCCGGTACACCTCGAGCAGATCGGTCAGCGACAGGGTGGCCACCTTGTAGCCGCGGTGCGGTGCGTAGACCACCTGACCTTCACCCTCAAGAACTTTGAAGGCCTCCCGGAGGGGGACCCGGCTGACACCGAAGCGCTCAGCTAGTGCGTCCTGCCGGAGGGGTTGGCCAGGGAGGAGCTCCCCGGCAATGATGGCCCGGCGTAATTGGGCGAGCACAAAGGCTGGGGCGGTGGTGGGCCGCTGGGAGTCCGTTGTGTGGTCGTCGATCACGGCGAACCGGAGGTCCGCAGGGCATTCTTCACCTGCATGACTCTAGCGGAACACTATCGGTGGTGACGCAGGCTACCGTTTAGTCGTGACGATCCTCCGGAGCGTGTGCGCTGTCCTGATCGCCGGCCTCGCCTTGGCAGCCTGCTCCCCGCAGAATGACACGGTGGCCGACGGCTTCCCCGAGGATGCCCAGTTCGATTACCAGCTCGGCGGTGCTTACGAACCATCACCAGGAGTGAGTGTCGTCGTTCGAGACGTCTCCCAGGAGCCAGCCGACGGAATATACTCGACCTGCTATTTGAACGCCTTCCAGACGCAGCCGGGGAACTCACCGTCCTGGATGACCGATGGTCTGGTCCTCAACGTCGACGGCGAACCGCTCGCTGACCCGGACTGGCCCGACGAGTACATCCTGGACACGGGCACGGAGGCCAACCGCGTTCTCATCGCAGAGAGGATCGGCGAAGGCCTGGGGCAGTGCGCCGACCGAGGGTTCGACGCCGTTGAATTGGATAATCTCGATTCGTATAGTCGGTCTGCCGAGCTCCTGACCCTCGCGGACAACGTCGAGCTAGCGCGAGCGCTGGTGCTGAAGGGTCACAACCTCGGAATGCTGGTCGGGCAGAAGAACGCTGCCGAAGAATCACCGGTGCTGAAGGAAGCTGGTTTTGACTTTGCCGTCGCAGAACAGTGCATTGAATTCAACGAGTGTTCGGCTTACACGGACGTCTACGGGACCGCTGTCCTCGGAATCGAATATGCTGAGGAGTCTGGTGTCGCCGACCCCTGCGCCGCGGATGACCGGCCAGCGATGACCATCCTCCGCGACAGACTTCTAACCGTGCCCGGCGACACTGGCTACTTGTATCGGAGATGTCAGATTGGCGTTGATCGTTGACCCCGGACCATTGCTGCCTGATTGCGCTCCATGATGTCGGGATACCCTTCCGATCGTCTCCTACCGTGTGTTGCGCGATGTTACTGGGCGCTGGCCACACGGCGTTCGGGTGTTCTACCGTCGGAGGCAGGCAGGTTTAGCAGCCTCTATCGAAGGAGACCACTATGTCCAGCAGCATCGCAGAGCAGGTAGACCACTTTAATACCGGGTTCACTGCGCAGATCGGGCCCGAATTGTCGGCGGTTTTCGCCCGGGAGCAGCAGGATCTCACCCGCCAGGGGCTTCCGCAGGGAGCCGTGGCGGAGGGTGACACGGTACCGGACGCCGCGCTGACAGCTGTGGATGGTTCACCGGTGGAACTGAGCGAGGTGCTCGCCGAGGCCGCCGCCGTCGTTGTTTTCTACCGTGGCGCATGGTGCCCCTACTGCAACATCACCCTCAAGACCTACCAGCGGGACCTGCTCCCAACGCTGACGGAGCATGGCATCCAGCTCATCGCTATCAGCCCGCAGACGCCTGACGGCTCCCGCGCCGCCGTCGAGAACGGTGAGCTCGGCTTCACCGTACTGTCGGATCCGGGCAGCCGACTCGCCCGTCAACTGGGACTGCTCACCGAGCCGAGCCCCGACGCCCGCGAAGCGCATTCGGAACTGGGCTTCGATGTGGCGGACAGCAACGCCGATTCGACGGCAGGTATTCCGTTCCCCACGGTCCTGCTAGTGGACCAGGTCGGCACCGTCCGGTTCGCTGATGTTCACGCCGATTACACTCGACGCACCGAGGTACCGCAGATCATTGAGGCTCTTGACCGGTTCAGCAAAGGCTGAACCAGTCTGCTGGCCGTCTGTCACAGGCTTTTCCGTCAGTCAGCCGCGATGGGGGCGACCAGTGCGCCGCTCACCCGGATCAGGTCCGCCGGAGCCAGTTCAATCTCCAGTCCGCGCCGCCCGCCGGAGACCAGGATCCTGTCGAATTCCAGGGCTGACTGATCGACTACCGTCGGGCTGCGCTGACGCTGGCCCACCGGAGAAATTCCGCCCAGCACGTAGCCGGTCCGCCGCTGCGCAGCCCCCGGGTTGGCCATTGCCGCCTTCTTTTTCCCGCAGGCGGTTGCGAGTGCTTTCAGATTGAGGGTGCCGGAAACGGGGACGACGGCGACCGTGAGGACGCCGTCGACGTCCACCACCAACGTCTTGAAGACACGGGAAGCCTCGACTCCCAGAGCTGCTGCGGCCTCCGTTCCATAGCTGCCGGATGCCGGGTCGTGGGCATAGCTCTGCACTGTGAAGTCGATCCCGGCCGCGGCCAGGGCCACGGTGGCGGGGGTCGATTGTGGCGTGCGATTCATGCGGGAAGCCTAGTGGATAACCGGCGTCAAAGACGGGTCTGGCAGCAGAGTTGGTAGCGGAACCCCTTTATAGTAAGTATGCTTAGGGCATGTTTCTTTCCGTCATAAGACGGAAGACCTCTAGCAAGGAGTGATCACGATGGCTGGAAATCTACTGGCACGATCCGTCCACGATTTGAGCGCCGCCGCGTGGTTCGGTGGAACACTGATGGGTGCCGTGGGCCTCAACGGCGCCGCCGCCGAGGCTAAAGACCCGAAAGAACGCACCCGACTGGCAGCACTGGGCTGGGCCAAATGGACCCCCATTCAGGTCGCGGCCTTCGGCGCACACGCCATTGGCGGCGTCGGCCTGATTCTCGGCAACAAGGGCCGGGTGGCCAAACAAGATGGTGCTTTGGCGAACACCACAATCAAGTCAGTAGTAACAGTCGCCGGAATGGGCCTGTCGTTGTACGCCGGAATTCTCGGAAAGAAGGTCGGAGAACTCGCCGATCAAGGCGCGCAGGGTGCAACCGAGCCCGGCGCCTCGAGCTCACCTGAACTGGCGGCGGCCCAGAAGCAGCTGAAGGTTGTTCAGTGGATCCTGCCCGCTGTCAGCGGAGCGGTCATCGTGCTCGGTGCGCAGCAAGGCGAAATGCAGCGACCCAAGAATGTGCTGAGCGGCCTCGCAAACCGTCGCTGAGCCACGGTAACTTCTGGGCGAGATAGACGTCCACGGTGGAGGGGCGGGCCAACGCGGCCTGTCCCTCCTCGCGTTGAGCCGGTGCGTCGCGGAAGCGGCCGGTCGGCGTCCCACACCAAACGAGGCATAGGCTGGTAAGCACACTGTCGATTAGAGGAGTTACTGTGGCACTGAGCAAGGGCACTAGCGTGGAGTGGAACACTCCGCAGGGCACCACCCACGGAACCATCGTGGAGAAAAAGACCAGCGATTTCCAGCTGGACGGCAACACCCACCGGGCCAGCGACGACGAGCCGCAATACATTGTCGAGTCCGGCAAGACCGGGGCACGGGCAGCTCATAAGGCGAGCGCCCTGACCGAGAAGTCGGGCTAGACCGTGACAGCTGCCGGGAACTCAACCGTCGCTCACCATCAGGTAGTCGTGATTGGTGGAGGCAACGCGGGGATATCCCTGGCGGCACGATTGCGCAGGTATGGCGCCAAGGATATTGCGGTGGTGGAGCCAAGCTCCGACCACCTCTATCAGCCACTGTTCTCCCATATCGCGGGCGGGACCGCCGCGGCCGCCGAAGCCATCCGGCCCCAGGCCTCGGTGATCCCTCGCGGGGTTCAGTGGATTCAGGACGCCGCCGTCGACGTCGACGCGGTACGGCACACTGTTCATCTGGCCTCCGGCGCCCAGGTTCACTACGAGCAGCTGGTGGTCTGCCCTGGAATCCAAAAAGACTGGAACGCTGTGCCCGGCCTGGCCGACGCGATGGCGTCCGAATACGGCGCGTCGAACTACGAGATTGAGCTTGCGCCGAAGGCGTGGGACCTGTTGCGGGCCATGCGGCAGGGGACAGTCGTCTTCAATTTGCCACCGGGCCCGTTGAGCTGCGGGGGAGCGGCGCAAAAACCGATGTATCTGGCCTGTGACTACTGGGCCCAGCAGGGTGTTCTGCAGAACATTCGCGTGGTGCTGATCGTTCCGACGCCCACGGTGTTTCCCGAAGCCGTAGCCAATGAGGAACTTAGCCGCAAGATCGCCCACTATGGGATTGAGCTGCGCGTCAGCAGCGAGATCACTGAAGTGGATGCGGGTGCGCGCACCGTCACGGTCCGTGACAGCGGTGCTGCCGGCAGCACCGAAACCCTTGCCTACGATGTGTTGCATGCCGTCCCGCCGCAATCGGCGCCCAACTGGCTCAAAGCCACCGATCTTCCAGCGGCCGGCGATCCGTCAGGATTCGTGGAGGTGGACCCCGAGACGCTGCGTTCCGTCAGGTATCCCGCCGTCTGGTCACTCGGCGACGCCGCGGCAACCCTGAACTCCAAATCAGGCGCTGCCCTTCGACAACAAACCCAGGTGGTCGCAAAGAATCTGCTGGCCGCCCTGAAAGGGAAGAGCGTCACAACGAAGTACAACAACTACTCGGCCTGCCCGTTCACCGTGTCGCGGTCCACCGTGGTGTTCTCCGAATTTGACGACCAGTACCACGCCAAGCCCTCCATCCCGTCGAAAGGCATCATGCGGGAACGGCGCATCACCTTCATCCTGGAACGGCGTATCCTGCCCCAGGTGTATTGGAAGCTGATCCTGAAAGGCCGCGCCTAGTCCACGGCGTCCCGTTCGTCCCGTAGGTTGCTGGCATCCCTCAATCCGCGGATTGCAGATCAAATTGCTGAACATTCCTCTTGCATCAGTTTTTCGCTGGTGCTATAAAAATCTATGTCAGCCCTCATTGAGGACCGACAGTCCCCGGCAGGAGATCAACGCCTGACGCGTGAACGGCAGCCAAGCCGGGGTGGTTCCCGCTCGGGGCAGCGGGGGCCACCCCACTCGCTGGAGTTGTCAGGGATCTGGGAGGTAAGGAGGATGCAATGTCCGGATGGCGCCGGTATGACGATCAGCTAGTTCCCGCCTTCCACGAGCGTTTCGAGGAACGCTGGGGGAAAGGCACCGCACCGTTCCTGGATCCGGCGGCCGCGGCTGAACCACAGCCGCGCGCGCAGTGGATCAACGTGGATACCGGAGCGGCAGTGGCAGCGGTCCCCATCTGGGGTGACGATCGGACGCAGCGTTCCTTCGGCGTATTTTACCTGCCACCGGAGGGCGACATCTGGGTGCTCCGTCCCGGTAGCACGGCGTACCTCGAATCGAGTGATGGGACCGACGAGATCTCGCTCCGCAACGACGCGTTCAGGAAGGCGGTGGCCTTCGCGAAGAGCTTCATCTATGGCGATGATGCCTGAACATCGGCCCGGTCCAAACTGATCTGAAGCCCTTGAAGCAGGATGTCGATTCCCTGGTCCAATTCGGACTTGCCATCGTAGTCGGCAAGCAACGGCGCCAGGGTGCGCAGATGGGGAAAGTCCTTTTTCGCAAGGCGTTGCAAGCCCAGTCTCAGCACCTCTTCGTCCTCATCAGCATCCACTACAAACTCCTCGAGCTCGTTGATGATATGCCCGAAAAGGAACCCGTAGTAGGCCCGGTAAACATGCAGGGAGCCTCGCGAATCAAAGCCGGCCTTCATGAGGAGGGCCAAGAGTTGCTCGATGGGACGCAGCGCTCCGGGAGGTCGGAGGCCAAGGGGGGTGGAGAGGGGTCGGGTCACCAGTAGTGGAACCACATTTGGGTGTTTGAGAACCAAGTTCCGGAACTCATGAGCAGTCTTCCGAAGCTGTTCCTTCCACTCCTCGACCGGTGGTATTTCCAGCTGATCCCAAATAATCTCAGTCAGGCCATCCAGGAGTGCCTCGCGGTTGTGGGCGTATCTATACAGCGCCATCGGATCCTTGCCAAGCTTCTGTCCCAGCTTCCGCATGGATAACGATTCAAGGCCGTCGTCGTCCACCAACTCAAGGGCTGCGGCCAGCACGACAGCTCGGCTCAGTCGGCCTCCACCAGGAATCACCGCGGTACCAGACGCGGATTTGTTTGAGCCGGGGCGTGTTTGGCTCGTCGAAAGTTCACCAATGAACATCCTTTAGTAAGCAAGCTTGCTTTATTTAGATCTACGCTGTAGTGTCTACAGCGTAGCCGATTCGTGAAGCAGCCCGCAAAATCTTGCTACTCCCTTACTCAACCGCCTCTGTCGAGCGCGGTTCCCGGTCTGATTTTGACCAATCCAATTTCTCAGGAGATACAGCCATGTCCAACAACAACAGCGGCGCTGCCACTTCGGCTCATTACGGTAGCGTCGACAACCGTCGGTCCACCGAAACCAAGTCTGCCACGAAGACCACCGAGTTTTTCGCCTACATCGCTATGGTGATCGCCACGATCATCACCGCCGTTGTCGTCGGCGACGGTGACAACGAAGACGGCATTGACATGTTCGATGCCCACCAGGGCATGGAGCTCATTACCTACCTGACGATCGCTTACATGATCGCACGCGGCCTGGCGAAGTCGGGAAGCCGCGAACGCTATAGCGCGTAATCTTGGTGAGCGGTGGGGGAGCCAATACGGCTTCCCGCCGTTTCCACGCGTGATTATTGCCGGCCGGCGTTTCGCGAGGCTGATCTTTGGGCCGGTAGGCTCAGCGTCCACACAATCCACGCCTTCTCATAGATCTGGTGAACTCCCTTGACTGATGTTGATCTGATGTCGTGCCGTCTCCGGTCCGCCATTAAGCCCGAAGCGGCCGCGGACGCACCCCATTTCGTCATGGTGCACGGGATTGGGATGTCGCACCGCTACTTTGACCGGCTGCAGGGCATTCTCACCAATCATGGTCACACGCACACGCTGGATCTGCCGGGTTTCGGTGGAACTCAAAAGCCCGGGCAGCAACTGACGGTCGACGATTACGCATCCGCCATAGCCAAGGCGCTTGACGCGGCTGGCATCCGTTCCTGCGTGCTCATTGGTCACTCAATGGGCGCCCAATTCGTCACTGAACTCGCCCTCCAGCGCCCAGATCTGGTGTCCGAGGTGGTCCTGATCGGACCGGTTACCGATGCGGCTCGCCGGTCGCTTCTCTGGCACACGATGACCCTCGCCCTGGACAGTATGAAAGAGCGGCCCCTCACCAACGCCATGGTCTTGGCCGACTATGCGCGATGCGGGCTGCCTTGGTACTTCACGGAATTGCCCATCATGCTCAACTACCGCCTCCACGAGCGCCTCCCACTAGTGATTTCCCCTGTGTTGGTGATTCGCGGAAGCAAAGATCCAGTCTCGAGGCAACCCTGGGGCTCGCGCCTGGCCCGGGAAGCAAGAGACGGCGCGTTCGTGGAAATTCCTGGGCAGCCCCACGTTGCCCACCGCGGTGGAGCCAAAGAAGTTGCGCAGGCCATCCTTGATTTCCTCCACAGGAATGACCTCGCCGTGGCACCGTCAAATCGGGTGTCGCCTGCTCCCACCGGATCGCAAACCGTCATTTCACGGGTTCGCACCGTGCTTAGTCGAAGAGCCGGCGCATCGGTGGCGTCGGATATCACCAAGTTCTACAGCATCACTGTCGGCGACAGGCAGTGTCGGGCCTACCCGCTCCTGCACACCGGTGCCAGTACCGCCGGTTCCGCTACCGGACCAGGATCCGCCCAACGGACGTTTGTGCTCATCCACGGCATCGGCATGTCCCATCGCTATTTCAAACGCCTCGGCGCTGTGCTCGCCGATCACGGCGATACCTACCTGATTGATCTGCCAGGCTACGGCTGGACCGGTAGGCCAGCACACAAGCTCACCAACCCTGCCAACGCGGAGCTAATCGGCGCCCTGCTCGATGATATTGGTGTCGGCCCCTGCGTGGCGGTGGGTCATTCGATGGGGGTGCAAAGCGCCACCGAACTGGCTATTGATCGCCCGGATCTGGTGAGCAGTCTCGTCCTGATCGGGGCCGCCGTCGATGCTGAGCAGCGCACACTCCTACGGCAGGCACCACGACTGGCCTTCAACTCGGCACTGGAAAAGCCGCTGCTCAACAGTTCACAATTCCTTGACGTCCTGCGCTGTGGACCCCGCTGGTATGTCACCGAACTCGCCGTCGCTATGGCCTACCGGCTGGAAGAGCGCCTCCCGATGGTCAGGCAAGCAGTTCTGGTGATGCGCGGCACCAGGGATCCGATCGCTGGCTCCCGGTGGTCCAGGACCCTCGCGGAGTCGGCCCAGCAGGGAGACCTCCTGGAAATTAAGGGAAGTCCGCACGCCGTTCACCACAGCGCTCCCGAAGCGGTAGGAGCAGGAATTCTCGAATTCGTCCTGCGGAACGATCCACTCGTGGCCCGCTGAACCCGGACCCGGGTCACCTCCTCCGGCTGGGGCGCGTAAGCTGGAAGACTGCGGACAACATTATTGCCACTTCAGGCATTGTCCGCGAGGAGGCAAAATTGGCACGACGCATGGCGGACCCGGCTTACCGAGCACAGCAGTGGGAACGACGTTACGACCCGAACATCGAAGAAATCAACCGGATGTGTGACACTCTGGCCGAGCAGAAGCCGGACCGTTCACTTCCCTACATTGACCCAGCACATGACCTCGACGAGTGTCGGATTGTGAGCTTGTTCTCCAACCCCGGCGCAAGCCTCGCCTCAGGATTTGTGTCGGCGGAGAACGACGATCAGAGTGCCATCCGCACCGCTGAAATCTATGAAAGCGTTGGGCTGCAGCCCAAATTCGTGATGCCCTGGAACGTTTACCCCTGGTATGTCACCGAGGTGAAAGAGAAGGCGCTCACTCCAGAGCAGATCGACGAGGGTGTCAAGCCGTTGCTGGCCTTCCTGCAGCGCGTCTCCCGTGCCTCGGCCCTCGTGGCTCACGGCACTGACGCCCACAAGGTGGCTCGCCGCCTCACCCAGCTGGAGAACCGGGCCATTCAGCGCCGCGGTTTCAAGGTCTATAAGGTGCGCTCCACCGGGGACCGCGCGTTTGCGGGATCCCCGGCCAAGCAGGAAGTCTGGCGCCAGGAAATGCAAGCCGCCTACACCGATGCGATGGCTCGCGCTGGTATCAGCCGCGCCTGAGTGCCTCCCGCCTGACGGCGCCCAGAGAGAAGCCTCCATGGCTCTCGCCGGGTGCCGTCTGTCGTTTAACCGGCGTGCGCGCGGGCGAGCACTGCCACGAGGAACGACGACGTCGGCTGCCACGGCCTGAGGTCCCAGGTGGAGAACTCGTCGTGCCGTTTAAGCCCTGCGGCGTCAGCGTCGGCGAAGAAGCTCCCGGTGGGGTATCCGCGGTCGCTGCCGAAGCCGACTACCAGCCTGCCGTCCAGAGTGAGATGACCGGCGAGCCGGCGTAGCACTGCCGGTGCCGTCCCGGGAGCCAGAAACGGCAACACATTTCCGGTGCAGACAATCAGGTCAAACGTCTCGCCGAGCTCCAGCGTGCTCAGGTCTCCGGTTTGCCACCGCGATCCGGGATGATCCCTGAGCGCCGCGGCGATCAGTTCGGCATCCGCATCCACACCGGTGACGTGGTGTCCCAGCCGTGCCAGTTCCCCGCCAACCCGGCCGGTGCCGCACCCGGCGTCGAGGATCCGGCTACTCCGGGACGCCATCGCGTCGAGAAGCCGTGCCTCACCATGCAGGTCCTTGCCGTCAGCGCGCATCGCCTCGAAGCGTTCGATGTAGCGGGCGGAGTGGCCCGGGTGTTCACGGTTTTCTGCTGCCCAGAGGGTCTCATCATTCACTGGCACAGCCTACAAGGCATACGATCAAGATCAGGGTTTATCAGTCACTGTGGGAGGTACCAATGAGGATAGCGGCGACTTGGCACGGCGTGGTCGCGTTGATTGGGTTGGTAGGGCTTGGGGCGCAGGTGATCGCCCTGATCAATGGCGAGAATTATTCGGTGCTCGGGCCCGCCATGTCGTGGTGGAACTTCTTCAGCTACTTCACCATTCTCAGCAACATCCTTGTCCTGGTGATCAACGTTGATTTAGCACGCCACCCCCTCGGACGCCAGTCCACCCTCTGGCAGGTGCTGCGCCTGAACGCCGTCGTCAATATCTCGGTGACCGGGCTGATCGCTTTCACCCTGCTGCGGCGTCTTCCCGAGGTGCAGGCACTGGTCGGACTAGGCCGGCTATCCGACACCCTGCTGCACTATGTGGTGCCGATCGTGACGGTGCTGGGCTGGTTGCTGTTCGGCCCGCGGCCGCGCTTCACCATCCAGACTGTGTGGCTGTCGCTGATTTTTCCAGCGGTGTGGCTGGTCTACACGCTGATCCGCGGCGCAATGGTCAACTGGTATCCGTACCCTTTCGTCGACCTGAGAATCATCGATCCCCTTGAGGTCTTTATCAACTGCGTGTTTATCGGCGCCATGTTTGTAGGTTTCGGGTTTGCCGTCCTGCAAATAGACAACCGAATGAAACCGACCAAAAGTCAGGAGATCTCGCATGGCTGAATCAATTGCGTGGCCGGCGGCCCCGCCCCTGATCAGCTGGCCGATCATGGATCAGGCATGGATGGACGCTGTCTTCCTGCATTGGCGGATCCCAGTGGCGACGGCGGCGCGTTTCATGCCGCCCGGAACGGAGCCTGACGTCTACGACGGCGACGCCTGGGTGGGGTTGATCGGCTTCAGGATGGTGGGCGCGGGAATCGGCTCGGGGATGCCCGTGCCGTATTTTGGGTCCTTCAGCGAGATCAATGTCCGGCTGTACTCGCGTGAACCGGACGGGACGCGCGGGGTGGTCTTTTTGACCCTTGACGCCTCCCGGCTGGCCGTGGTCCTCGTGGCGCGGGCGGCCGGCATCCCTTACGTCTGGTCCCGGTGTGCGCCCGTGCCCGATCCGGGGCTGGCCGGTTACACGGTGCGGCGGTTCCAGGGCGGGGCGTCGTCGTCGTTCGCTGTCCGACCGAACCGGGCCGTGGCCGCGGCCGATCCACTGACAATCAACCTCACAGCACGGTTTGGCCTGCACTCGGAACTCGCGGGGCGGACGCTCTTTATCCCGAACACGCACGCGCCGTGGCCCCTGCACCCGGCCACTGTCGATCATCTGGACGACGGGTTGGTGCGGGCGGCGGGGATCGACGTGGCCGGGCCGCCCGAATCGGTGCTGTATTCGCCCGGGGTGCAGACGCAGTTTGGTAAACCGAGGGTCATCTCGCGGGGCTGAATGGGGAACCCGCTCGTCGGATCCCCCACTCGGTGTTGCTGGTTCCTATTTCTTTTTCTCTTCAAGCTTCAGTGCGATGCCAAGGGCGAAAAAGGTGGGCGCCCAGTGTCCGATGAAGATGCCCCAGCGATCCGACTGTGCCTTGGAGTCGCCCTTCTTGCCGCGGCTGGCCAACCAGGACAGCATTGACAGTCCGATGGAGGCGAAGCCGCCCAGGTAGGCGTGCTCGCTGCGGATACCCAGTTCATTCAACTTTTCGATCATTTGAAACTCCAATGGTGGTGTGAGGCTTGGAGTTCCAGTCTCGCACAAAACACGACCACTAGTAAGCCTGCTGATTAGTAATTCGTCATACCATCCCGGACGGCCGAATGCTCAGGGATTCGACAACCGAATCGCGTGATGCGTCTACGGCAAGGCGGACGGCTTTGGCGACCTGATCGGGCTGGATCCACTCTGCGGGGCGGTAGGGTTTGCCCTCGAAGTCGTGGAGTTCCTGCTGCATGTCAGTGGCGACCCGGCCCGGGTGGATGGAGCTGACCCTGACACCGTTGTCGCGCTCCTCCTGGCGCAGGGCGTCGGTGAACGCGCGCAAGGCGAACTTGGTGCCGCTGTAGACGGCGGACCCGTCGCCGGAGGCGTACCCGGAGCCCGAGTTGATCGCCACTACCTGGCCCTTGGCCGCCCGCAGCGCAGGCAGCAACAGCCGGGTCAGGTTAGCCACGGCGAACACATTGACCTCGAAACTGGTGCGCCACTGCTCGGGAGTCAGGTCCGCCACGTGTCCCATCTGGAGCACCCCTGCGGAGTGAACCAATACATCGAGGGTGTCGATGCCCTGGACCTGATCGGGTGTGAGCCGGGTCAGCTCGGCCGTGAAGGGCTTGGCGGAGGGGAACCCGTTGGCAAGGGCCGCGAGGGCGGCGGCATCTCGGCCGCCCAGGAGCAAGTGGTGGGTGGGGGCGAGCTCGTGGGCGATGGCGAGGCCGATGCCCCGCGAGGCTCCGGTGATCAGGGCAACGGGTAGTTCAGTCATGACCCACATCCTATGTGCGCCCCCTGCGCCGTGCACGCCGGGACCCTGTGCGCCCCCTGCGCCGTTCACGCCGGGACCTCGTGCATGCCGGAAAAGTGGCGGGGCTGCAGACGAGTGGCGACGCCACCACGATCCTGCGTGCGAGCCACTATTCCCGCGATCTATTCCCGCGGGCGTGGGACGAAAGGTTTGGCCAGAATTCACTCTCGGTTTCCCGACCGGTCAATTCAGACCCCGATGATGGTCTGTGAGATCACTGGGACTAACCCGGGCTTATCGAGCCACTCCCGGCATCCTGAATCCACCAGCCGAAAACACGCCGCCGCACCTATCGAGGGACGCCTACCATGAAAAAGCTCAGCCAGAGGGTAATGATCACCGCGACGGCCGTTGCCTGTTCGATTGGTATCGCCGCTCCGGCTACCGCCAATGTGGTAGCGGATCCGGTCAGGTACTCAGCGGATGGGGCTGCGGTCTCGTTGAACCCCATCGGCACCTACGAATCTGGGATTTTTGACGCCAGCGCCGCCGAGATCGTCGCACACTATCCGGCTGCGCAAAGGCTGCTAGTGGTCAATGCTGCCCAGTCCACGATCGACGTTTTGGATGTCCAGGATGCAACTCAGCCCACCAAGCTGTTTGACATCAAGACGGCTGGCGTGCGGTCCGGAGACGGCTCAATCATTCCCGCCGGGTCAGCCGTCAATTCGGTTGCCGTCCGGGCTGACGGCCTCGGCGTTGTCGCGGTCGAGGCTCCGACCAAGACTGACCGCGGGTGGCTGGTCTTCTTCGACGCGAATGGCGACGGCGAAACCCTCGGTGCCGTTCGCGCCGGCGCTCTCCCCGACATGGTGACCTTCACTCCCCGCGGGGACCAGGCCGTCGTCGCCAATGAAGGAGAGCCAGCCGAAGACTACTCGGTGGATCCCGAGGGGTCAGTCTCGATTGTGAAGCTCAAGCACAATCGGATCGAGCTTCCGCGCCAAAAGGATGTCAAGACCGCGGGCTTCCGTTCCTTCGAAGGCAAGCTGCCCGACGGCGTCAGGATCTACGGGGGTCGTGAAGACGCTCTCGGGGTGACACCGAAGTATCCGGTGTCCGAGAATCTGGAACCCGAGTACATCACCATTGCGAAGGATGGCCGGACCGCGTACGTCTCACTGCAGGAGGCGAATGCAATCGCTGAGGTCAACCTGAAATCGGCCAGGATCACGAAGATCATGCCGTTGGGAACTGTTGACCGGCTCAAGACACCGATGGACGTCTCGGATCGGGATGACGCTGTCAATATCGCCAACTGGCCGGTAAAGGGCTTCCACCAGCCAGACGCCATTTCTTCCTACACGGTTGAGGGCAAAACCTACATCGTCACAGCCAACGAAGGGGACGCGCGGGACTGGAAAGCGTACTCCGAGGAGGCGCGGGTCAAGGATCTCGGCGACGGGCTGCCCCCAATCTGCGAGGATTTCGACACGAAAAAGCTCAACGCCGATGGCAGCACCATGACAGTTGAACAGTTGCAGCAGGACGAAAACCTTGGCCGTTTGAACATCACGCTCGCCGACGGACTGTCAGCCGACGGCTCCTGCTACGAAGAGCTGTTCACCTACGGCACCCGGTCGATGTCCATCTGGACCGACAAAGGGAAGAAGGTGTTCGACACCGCTGCTGATTTTGAACGGATCACTGCCGAGGCCGTTCCTGAGTTCTTCAATTCCAACCACAGCGAAAGCAATTTCGAGGGCCGCAGCGACGACAAGGGCCCCGAGCCTGAAGGCATCACAGTAGGCGAGGTGGATGGTCGAACCTACGCCTTCGTCGGTCTTGAGCGGGTCGGGGGCGTCATGGTGTACGACGTCACGTCCCCCGAGGGCTCGAAATTCGTCACCTACGTGAACAACCGCGACTTTTCGGCGTCAGTCGAGGATGACCCGTCCACGCTGGGCGCGGCGGGGGATCTCGGCCCCGAGGGGCTGGACTTCATCCCGGCGAAGGAATCACCGACCGGCAAGCCGCTCCTCGCCGTCGGCAACGAAGTCAGCGGCACCACCACCCTGTTTAGCGTCGACCGGGTGCTGAAGCGGCGGTCGTAGCACTGCTCCTGCAACCCCGCCACGCCCGGAAAAGTGGCGGGGCTGCAGGTTAGCGGTGGCCCAACCACTATCGTGCCGTCGAGCCACTCTTTTGGGACCGGCGTTGCGGGTGAGCCACTTTTCTTGCGGGCCGGACGCGACGAAGCGGGCCTATCGCTCCTCCATCCCCCACGGGGACCCGTAGCCGGCCGGGGCCTCCGTGGCGAGCAGTTCCAGGAAGGGCCGGGAGTCGAAGGCTTCCGGCCCGAGCACTCCCGCCCCCTGCCAGGTCCCGTTGGCAAGCAACTCCAGCGCGATGACCGGGTTCACTGCCGTCTGCCACACGACCGCTTGAGACCCGTACTCGGCCATCGACCACTCGTTGTCCACCACGTGGTACAGGTACACGGCGCGGGGATGGCCGCTGGTCCCGGTCCCCGTCACATACAGGCCGGCGCAGGTTTTCCCTGTCATCCGGTCGCCCAGGGTGGCGGGGTCGGGCAGGGCGGCGGCAACGACGTCGCGCGGCGACACCGGGACGCCCTTCACCAGCAGCGGTTCGGTGGAGTCGAGCCCCAGCTTGTGGAGGGTTTTGAGGACATCGATGAACTCGTCCCCGAGGCCGTACTTGAACGTCACCTTCCGGGCCTTGGTCCACCGGGGCATCAGGATGACCTCCTCATGTTCCACGTTGACGCACTCCACGGGGCCGATCCCTTCCGGGAATTCGAAGACCTCCGGCTCGCTGAACGGCTCGGTGGTGTACCAACCCTTCTCCCGTTCGAAGATCACCGGCGGGTTCAGGCACTCCTCAATGGTGGTCCAGATGGAAAAGGATGGGGCGAAGGCGGGTTCGCCGTCGGCCCCCGCCACGACGAGGTTGGCGCCGTCGCGCACCCCCAGTTCCTCGATTGAGGTGAACAGCTCATCCTCCGCGTACCGCGCGAAGACGTCGGAGAGCCCCGGCTCCACCCCCATCCCTACCAGGGCCAGCCGGCCGGCGTCCTCCCACTGCTGCGCGACGGCGAATTGTTCGTCGCCGAGCAGCACGCCGGTCAACGCGTACGGCTGCTCCGGATGCCGGACGGACAGGCTCATCGCCATGTCCAGGTAGGTGGCGCCCGCCGCGAAGCACCCGTTGAAGATCGGCATGACGAACCGCGGGTCCACGGCATTGAGCACGTGGGTGATCCCGTGTTCGCGCACGACGGCGGCGACCGCCTCCGCCGACGACGCATCCACCTGGGCTGCCACCAGACGGTCGTCGTCGAGCGCGTCCATCAGGGCCTGCGGCCGGGCGGGATCGTAATCGGCCACCACCAGCAGGTCGAAGAAGGTGCGCCGGACGGCGATCCGCACCGCCGCGGAACCCACCCCGCCAGCACCAACAATGAGAATGCGCACTAGGCCAAACCTCCATCAACTGAGCGTCGGTACGTATCTGGGGAGTCGGGGACCAGCACCGGGGTCTCCTCGTTCAGGCTTTCGCCGCCGAAAAACTGCCGCGATCCGCGGCGGGTCCACCACACCAGCATCAGCACTAGGCCGAACGCCAGGGCACCAATCCCCACTACGAAGGTGCCGCCGACGCCGAGGAGCACGCTGTAGCCGTAGTCGACGTCGGCCATGTCGAACGCCGACTTAGTGAACGCTGCGGTCAGCATCAGGGCGCCCAACAGGGGCAGGAGGAACCGGAAGATGACGTTGTGGCGTGAGGTGAAGAGTTCCCGGCGGAAGTACCAGACGCAGGCGTACCCGGTGATGGCGTAGTAGAAGGCGATGGCCAGCCCCAGGGACAGGATGGAGTCCGCGAGGATGTTCTCGCTGATCAGGGTCATGACCACGTAGAAGGCGACCGCCGCGATGCCCATCACGAGAGTGGAGAACGACGGCGTCTTGAATCGGGGATGCACCGTACTGAACCGGTGGGGGAGCGCCTGATAGACCGCCATGGACAGGGTGCCGCGTGCGGTGGGCAGGATGGTGGTCTGCGTTGAGGACACCGCGGACACCAGGACGGCGACCACCAGCAGCCACGACCACGGACCCAGGATTGCGTCCTTGAGGGCGAAGAACACATCCTCAGCGTTGACCTCGTTGCCGAGGCCGGTGCCTTCCTCACCGACCCCCGCGTACATCATCGCGGCCACGGTGACCCCCACATAGGTGATGAGCAGCAGCACGGTCGAGATCAGGGCGGCCCGGCCCGGAATTCGGCGGGCGTCACGGGTTTCCTCGTTCAGGGCGAGGCAGGCGTCCCAGCCCCAGTAAATGAACAGGGCCAGCAGCACCGCCTCGGTGAACCCCTCAACGCTTTCGAAGGCAAACGGATTGAACCAGTCAAGCGACGGAGCCGTCGCGTTCTCGGCGGTCCCGTTCGCGATGCCGACGACGGCGAACACCACAAACAGGACCAGCGCCAGATACTGGATTCCGAGCAAGACGTTCTGCAGTTTCGCGCCGATCTCCACGCCGCGGTAGCTCACTAGTGTCATCAGGGCGATGAAGAAGACGCCGGTCCCGGTGACCAGTGCGGGATTCTCGGCGAGCGACCCGTCGCCGATCAGCAACCATAGATAGAGTCCGGCGATCTGGGCCAGGTTGGCGAGCACGATAATCCCGGCAACAGCCACCCCCCAGCCGGCCATCCACCCCACCCAGGGGCCAAACGCCTTGGTGGCCCAGGTGAAAGAGGTTCCGCAGTCGGGGATTTCCCGGTTGAGCTCCCGGTACGCATAGGCGATGAAGAGCATGGGGATGAATGCCAGGATGAAGGCGATGGGTGCTTGAGCTCCGACAGCGAGGACCACGAAGCCGAGCGACGCCGCCAGCGAGTAGACCGGCGCTGTCGAAGCGAGCCCAATGACGACCGACCCCCACACGCCGAGGGTCCCGGCGGCAAGACCCTTGCTTTGGCCTGGCGGCGTGCCGCGGGCTTCCTTCCCTGCAACTGTGTGACTCATGGTGCGCCTCCGAGGTCCGGCCGGCCGGCGTCGTCGTCGACCAGAACGATGTAATGCACATCACTATACCGACTAGTCGGTTTCTTGACTAGGCCCTAAACTTGTGCTCATGGGTCACGCTCCGAGCACTGTTCAGCGACTGGTTGACGCGTACCAGGACATCCTGGTGTCCGACGGCGAACGCTCGGCCACCCTCGACGCGATTGCGCTTAGGGCGGGGGTTTCCAAGGGCGGATTGACCTACCATTTCAGGTCCAAAGACGAGCTGACGGCGGCCCTGTTTGACCGGCTTCGCGCCCTGGTGGACGCGGATCTGGCGGTGATGCGGGCCGAGCCGGCCCAGGCGGCCACCTATTACGTCAAGAGTTCACTCGACGTCGAAAGTCCGCTGGAGCGCTGCAACATGGCGGTGACGCGGCTGGCGCAGGGCGTGCATCCGGAGGCCAACGAACTGCTGGCCGAGTGCCGCACCCAGTGGTTCACCGTGCTGATGGACGCCGTGGGGAACGAGGACATGGTCCACCTGGTGATGCTGCTCGGCGACGGGATCTACTTCAACGCCTCCCTCACCGGCACCGGCGCCATGCCTGAGGAAACCGACCCGGCCACCATCGACCGGATCATCGGCCTGATCGGAACCATCAGGTACTGACTCTCCGAACCAACTACCGGAGGGTGAAGATCCGTCTCACCACCAGACCGTCGGCCAGGGCGTCGAGGCTCTCGTTGAGGTCTGCCAGGTCCCGGGTATCCGTGTGCAGCAGTTCAACGGGCAGTTTTCCCTCCCGCCAGAGGGCCAGGTAGGCGGGGATGTCGCGGGCCGGAACCGAGTCGCCCATGTAGGAGCCGAGCAGACGTTTACCCGCCCCGGCGAACTGCAGCGCCTGGGTGGTGATGGTCTGGTCGGGGTGCGGCAACCCGACCGAGACCAGTGCGCCGCCGCGGGTCAGCAGGCCCAGGCAGGCCTCCATCACCCGGGCGCTGCCGACCGCCTCGATCGCCACGTCCACTCCGTCGCTACCCAGTGACTTGACCAAGGATTCCGCTTCGGCCGGGGCGCCCACCGACGTCGCCCCGCACCGTAACGCCAGGTCACGTTTCGCCGGGAGCGGGTCGATCGCGATCACCGTGGTGCCGGGGACCTGCGCAGCGGCCATCACGGCCATCAGTCCCACCGCGCCGAGTCCAAACACAATCACTGACTGCCCCTCGGTCACCTGCGCCGTGTTCAGCACCGCCCCGATCCCCGTGAGCGCCGCGCAACCGAACATGGCCGCGACGTCGAAGGGGACGTCGTCGTCAATCACCACCACCGACTCGCGAGCCACCACCGCATACTCGGAAAACGCCGAAACGCCCAGGTGGTGGTTGATCCGGACGCCGTCAGCGGTGCTCAGCACTGCGGGGCCGTGCAGCAGATCGCCGCTGCCATTCACCTCAGCAGCCCGGTGACAGAGGGCGGGGCGGCCGGCGTCGCACGCACGGCAGGACCCGCAGCTGGGCACAAACACCAGCACCACCCGGTCACCCACTGTGATATCGGTAACGTCGGGGCCTACGACGTCGACGACGCCGGTTGCCTCATGTCCCAGCGCCATCGGCAGCGGACGCACCCGCGACCCGTCGATCACCGAGAGGTCCGAATGGCAGAGACTGGCCCGCTCAATCCTTACCCGTAGCTCGCCGGAGCGCGGAGACGGGACGGCGAGTTCCTCGAGCACCAGGGGAACACTTGCGGCGTACGGGCGGGGAGCGCCGGCGTGGTGGAGGACTGCGCTGCGCATCGTGGAAGGGGTCATGGGTTCAATGTACGGCCCGGGAGCGTCTTGCCGACCACTCCCTCGGCAAACTACCGTGAGTAATACGCCATCTTCACGAGGAGAACAAACCGCATGGAAGTATCCCCCATTGTCTGGGCACTAACGATCGCCGGAATTGTGGGGCTGCTGCTCTTCGACTTCTTCTTCCACGTCCGCAAGGCGCACACCCCCTCCCTGAAGGAGGCAGCCGTGTGGTCTTCCATCTATGTGGGACTGGCAATCCTCTTTGGCGTCGGGGTGCTGATCTTCGGCGGCCCCACGATGGGCACTGAGTACTTTGCCGGCTACGTGACCGAGAAGGCCCTATCGGTCGACAACTTGTTTGTCTTCCTCATCATCATGGCCAGCTTCAAGGTGCCGCGCGCCGACCAGCAGAAGGTGCTGCTGTTCGGCATCGTGTTCTCGCTGATCGCCCGCACCGGGTTCATCTTCCTGGGCGCCGCGCTGATCAACCAGTTCGCCTGGGTCTTCTACATCTTCGGTCTGATTCTGCTGCTGACCGCCGGGAACCTGCTCAAGCCGTCGTCGGATGAGGATCACGGTGACACGCTGATCGTGCGCCTGGCCAGGCGCTTCCTTCCAGCTACCGAACATTACGACGGCGACAAACTGTTTACCATCGAGAACGGCAAACGCGTCCTCACCCCGATGCTGCTGGTCATGATCGCGATTGGCGCCACGGACATCCTGTTTGCGCTGGACTCAATTCCGGCGATCTTCGGTCTGACGCAGAACGTGTTCATCGTCTTCACCGCCACAGCCTTCTCGCTGATGGGGTTGCGTCAGCTCTACTTCCTGATTGACGGACTTCTGGACCGGCTCATCTACCTGTCCTACGGCCTCGCCGTCATCCTGGGCTTTATCGGCGTGAAACTGATCCTCCACGCGCTGCACGAAAACAACCTGCCGTTCATCAACGACGGCGAACCCGTTCCCGTGGTCGAGATCTCGACCGGGCTGTCTCTGTCGGTCATCCTCGGGGTCCTGGTGATCACCGTGCTCGCCTCGGTCTTCAGTCCCAAGGGCAAGGCCAAGACCGCCGTCTCCGGTGCGAAGCGTCACGCCACCGAGTACCTGGACCTGGGCTACGAAACCAACATCGACGAGCGCGAGAAGATCTTCAACCGGATGGTCGAGGAAGAGAACATGCTGCGTCAGCTTCCTGAGAAGTACAAAAAACTCATCCGCAATGAGACCGAGTTCATGGATCTGATCCGGCGGGCCCACGAGGAGCACGGGGCAGCGATCGACCGCGAACCGTCCCGTTAGTCGGCGCTGATTTGCCAGATCGCGTACTCGTCGGCGTGCAGGAGGGCACGGCGGCCGTCGGAAAGATCCCGGATCCACACGATGCCCAGGCCGGGCGCCGTGTCTTCCACTAAGCCGCTGTAGTGAACCTCGCGGTTACGGTGAGCCTCGATCTCATCCCCGCGGCGCAGCATGCCGAGGTCGTGGATGCGGGTGATGGCGGTAGCGGTCAGCAGGGACATGGTCACTCCTCGGATCTGGGGCCGGGGCGGGCACGTCCGGCCGGTAAGTTAATTTTTCTCCTGCGATGTTGCCCTGGTGTTTCCGCCCGGTGAATTTATGGTGCTTCGGCTTCATTCGTAGGGAATTAGCGGCCCGTGTTACCCAGTATTTCGTCGCGCACCCGGCACAACGCCGAATAGTTGCCTAAGCTACCAAGATGACCGAACCAGCCCTGCCGGACCCGGCATACCTCAACCAGATCGATTCCGAGACCCAGCGCCGTCTGCTCACGGCCGTCACTCCCGAGTCGCCGTTCGAGGGCGCACCGGAGGACCTCCGCGCCGCCGTTGACACTAATATTGAGGCGCTGCACGGTGATCTCCAGCGGATTGTGCACACCCTCCACGCGCATCCGGAGACCGCGTTTCAGGAACACGACAGTGCGCGGCTGATCGCTGACATCCTTACCGAGCACGGGATCGACGCCGAGCTCGGCGCCCACGGCGTCGACACGGCGGTCCGCGCCGAAATCCGCGGCGCCGGCGACGGGCCCACCATCGCCGTACTCAGCGAGTATGACGCGCTCCCGGGGATCGGCCACGCGTGCGGCCACAACGTCATCGCCGCCACCGGGGTGGGAGCCTTCCTGGCGCTCGCCGGGGTCAGGGACCGGCTCAACGGCACGGTGGTCTTCCTCGGTACGCCAGCGGAAGAGGGCCACTCCGGTAAGGAACTGCTGGCCCGCAACGGCGCGTTCGACGGCGTCGACGCCGCCATCATGGTGCACCCGTACGGGTATGACCTCGCCGACCAGGTCTGGCTGGGGCGCAGGCTCCTCACCATCACGTTCACCGGGATCGCTGCGCACGCCTCCGCGCAGCCGTTCATGGGCCGCAACGCGCTCGACGCCGCCAGCCTCACCTATCAGGGGATCGGCCTGCTCCGCCAGCAGTTGCCGCCGTCGGACCGCGTCCACAGCAACGTCACCGAGGGTGGGCGCAGCCCCAACATCATCCCGGATCGGGCGGTCATGAAGCTCTACGCCCGGTCGAAGTATCCGGACACGTTGAAGGACCTCAGTAGACGCCTTGAGGACATCGCCCGCGGGGCGGCGCTGATGACCGGCACCACGGTGCAGCTCGACTGGGACCAGCACCCGCCGTCGCTCCCCATCCGGACCAACGATGCGCTCACCGGCCGCTGGGTGCAATCCCAGCAGCGGCGCGGGCGCAACCCGCTTCCGGCCGGCGTCGTCTCGGACACCCTGGCGGCGTCGACCGACTTCGGCAACGTCAGCTATCGCATCCCGGGCATCCACCCACTGATCAAAATCGCCGACCAGGGCACTGCCCTGCACACCACCGACTTCGCGGCTGCTGCCGCATCTGACGCGGCGATGCAGGGAGCGTATGACGGGGCCGCCGGGCTCGCGCTGACGGCACTGGATTACCTGATGGACCCAATCCTGCAGCGGCAGGTCCGGCAGGAATTCGAGCACCAGGGCGGCGCCATCGACGTCCCCTCCTACTTCGACTGAGCACGGCACCACCAGGCACAACGAACCTCCTCAACGAAACCCGCGTGACCTAAAGTCAAGGGAGCACCACCCATGTCCACCACCGCCAGCGCCCCGCGCGGAGTCACCGACAAGTTCCTCAACGGGGTGGAACGGGTCGGCAACAAGCTGCCCGATCCGTTCATGCTGTTCCTGATCCTGTTCGGCATCACCGCTGTGGTGTCCACCGGGATGGCGTGGGCCAACGTCACGGTTCAGCTGCCCGGCAGCGACGAGATCACCCCAATCAAGGGACTCTTCACCGGGGAGGGCCTCACCTGGTTCACCACCAACCTGGGCCCCAACTACCTGGGGTTCCCGCCGCTGGCCACCGTGCTGCCGATCCTGCTGGCGGTCGGGGTGGCGGAAAAGTCGGGTCTGCTGGCGGCGATGATCCGCAAGGCTTTCGGGAGCGCACCGCGCTGGGCGCTGCCCTACGCCGTCGGCGCGGTCGGCGTGACCGGCTCGATCATGTCCGACGCGGCCTTTGTGGTGATCCCGCCCCTGGCTGCGCTGGTGTTCAAGGCCGCGGGCAGGCACCCGGTCGCAGGGCTGCTCGGTGGCTTCGCTGCGGCGGGGGCTGGCTACTCGACGAACGTCCTGGTGACCAGCCTCGACGCCCTTTTCGCTGGGATTACGACGGCGGTCACCGAAACGCTGCCGAACGCCGGGTCTCCCGTGACCCCCGTGTCCAACTATTTCTTCAACGTGGTGTCCTCGATCGTCCTGATGGCGATCGCCGGCTTTGTGATCGACAAGATCCTCGAACCGCGACTTAACCGGCAGGGCATCTCCCGCGAAGAGATCCGGAATGAGGACGCCGCGGTGGCCCCCACCAGCGCCGAGCTCAGCGCAGACCTGACACCCCGGGAGAGCAAGGGGCTGCGGTGGGCCATGATCAGCGGGGCGATCCTCGCCGTCGTCCTGGTGGTGGCGTTTACGTTGCCCGCGTCGCCGTGGCGGAACGAGGACGGCGGTTTCCTGCCCGCCTCGCCGTTGCTCGGCTCGATTGTGTTCGTCGTGTTCAGCATGTTCGTGGTGCCGGGCCTGGTGTACGGGAAAATTGTCGGCACCATCACCACCGGCCGGGACGTCCCACGGGTGATGGGCGAGGCGATCAAGGACATGGCCGGGTTTCTGGTGCTGGCGTTCATCCTGGGCCAGTTCATTGCGCTGTTTAACTGGTCGGGAATTGGGCAGTGGATCGCTGTGGCGGGTGCGGGCGGACTGGAGGCAATCGGGCTGACCGGGTATCCGGCGATCCTGGCCTTCATCGTGTTGGCGTCCCTGCTGAACTTGTTCATCATTTCGGGGTCGGCGATGTGGACACTGATGGCCGCAGTGTTCGTGCCGCTGTTTGTGCTGCTGGGCTATGAGCCGGCCTTCATTCAGGCGGCGTTCCGGGTGGGCGACTCCGCAACCCAGGTCATCACCCCGCTGAACCCGTACATGATCGTGCTCCTGACCATGCTGCGAAAGTATGAGCCGCAGGCCGGCCTCGGCACGCTGATGGCGCGGATGCTGCCGTTCGTGGTGCCGTTCTGGCTCGCCTGGGTGGTAATCCTGAGCGTGTTCTTCTTCCTCGACCTGCCCCTCGGCCCGGGGAACGGCATCTTCCTGCCCGAGGAGCCTGCCCCATAGGGCGCAGGAATAGCTCCGCTGCGGCCGCCGTTGTTCCCTGATGAACCCAAGCTGGAGGTACTTTGTGACCAAGATCTACGCCCTGCATGAGAACCCTGAATGGTTCCCACCCTTCGCCAAGGCCTTCGAAGCCGAGGGCGTCGAGGTAGAGGAATGGCTGCTCACCGACGGCATCCTCGACCTCGACCAGGAGCCGCCCGAGGGCATCTTCTGGTCGCGGATCAGCGCGTCGTCACACACCCGGGACCACGGGCTGTCCAAGGACTACGCCCGTGCTGTGTTGTCCTGGCTCGAAGCCCACGGTCGTCGGACAGTCAATGGTCGGCGGGTCCTTGAGCTGGAGATGAGCAAGGTCGACCAGCTCACCGCGTTGAGGGCCGCAGGGATCGAAACGCCGCGCACGGTCGCCGCCATCGGTAAGGACCGGATCCTCGACGCCGCTGCAGGCTTCCCGACGCCGTTCATCACCAAGCACAACCAGGGCGGCAAGGGTCTGGGCGTGCGGAAGTTCGAGAGCCACGAGGAACTGTCCGAGTACGTGGGATCGTCCGACTTCGAAGAACCCCAGGACGGGATCACGTTGATCCAGGAGTTCATCCAGGCTGCAAAGCCGATCATCACGCGGGTCGAGATTGTCGGCGGCGAGTTCATCTACGCCATCCAGGCCGACACGGCGCGCGGCGGATTCCAGCTCTGCCCGGCTGACGCTTGCGCCATCGACCCAGTGACCGGCAAGCCCATCATGCCGCCCGGCGCCACCATCGAACCCGAGGAAGGCCAGCAGCTGTTCAGCCTCCGTGAAGGCTTCGATCACCCGATCATCGGGAAGTACCTTGAGTTTGCCCGCCGGAACAATATCGAGGTGTGTGGGATTGAGTTCATCGAAACCGCCGACGGCCGGGTGCTGACCTATGACGTCAACACGAACACCAACTACAACGCGGTGGTCGAGGCCCAGGCCCCCCGGTCCGCCCCGGGCGCCCTCGTCACTTACCTCTCCTCGTTGGCTGCTCCAACGCCGGAACCGGCTCGTCGCTAGGGTAGGGGCCACGCGGACGACGACGGCTCGGCTGGAGCCCGTCGTCGGTGCCCGATACTGAGGTGAGCGCTTGACCGTCTATTACGCAACATAAACATTTCGTAATAGAAGTAAGGGTAGGGTAGCCTTACTTTCGTTGCGTCCGCATGGGCGTGAGTCATAGTTCTTCCGAAAGTTGAGGAGCCCCCATGGCCTCCATTCGCCTGCGCGGTTTGGCCGCTGCCGCCGTCGCCGTCCTTGCCCTATCCGCCTGCAGTACGGGTCCCACGGACGGCGGCTCGGGCTCCGAAGGTCCCGAAGCCGCGGGCGCGGCGGATCAGTTCCCTGTCACGATCGAGCACGCCTTCGGTGAGACGGTCCTCGAGGAATTGCCTGAGCGTGTGGCCACTGTCGACTGGGTCAATGCCGACGTGGCCCTGGCCCTCGGCGTCGTTCCCGTGGGCATGCAGCGCGATGAGTATGGCGGCAACGAGAACGCCTCCACGCCGTGGAAGGACGCCAAGCTCGAGGAGCTCGGCGCGGCGATCGGCACGGAGAACGCACCAGTGCAGTACTCGGAAGCCGACGGCTACGCGTTCGACGAGGTGGCTGCCACCGACCCGGACGTCATCTTGGCGGCATACTCGGGCCTGACGCAGGAAGACTACGACACCCTGAGCGAGATCGCACCGGTAGTTGCGTACCCGGAGGTTGCCTATGGGACGCCGTGGCAGGAATCGACCCGAATGATCGGCGAGGCTCTCGGCCTGGCCGAGGAAGCCGGGGAGCTGGTCACCGAGACCGAGGAGACAGTTGCGACTGCGGCTGCCGATTATCCATCGATCGTGGGCAAGACCTTCATCTACGGCAACCTTGAGCCTGCCAGCGCTGAAGGGGTCAGTATCTACACGGCCAATGACAACCGGCCGCGGTTCCTTGAGTCGATCGGCATGATCCAGGCCGATATCGTCACCGAGAACACCAAAGGCTCCGAGGAGTTCTTCATCCCGTGGTCCGCTGAGCGTGCCAACGAGCTGGAATCGGACGTCTTCGTGACCTGGGTGCCCGACGAGTCGACCATCCAGGCGATCGCCGAGGACCCGCTGCTGGGTCAGATCCCCGCGGTCGAGTCCGGCGCGCTGGTCGCTGACCCGGACAACACCCTGACGCTATCCATCTCGGCAGCCAACCCGTTGAGCCTCCCCTGGGCGCTGGACACGTTCCTCCCCCTGCTGGATGAGGCAGCACAGCAGGCCGAGGGCTAGCACAACTCACCGTTGCACCAGCGGCGTCCCCTTCTTGAGGGGGCGCCTCTGGTGTTCTCGAGTTGCCGTGCGGGCGCGGGTGGGCTGAAATAGGTTCAGCACACTTAGTTTCACCGAGGGATGGAGATGCACCATGGCACAACCGGACATTCATGACCTGCAGGAAGCCACCGCCTGGGACGCCGACGGCGAAAAGTTGGGCCAGGTGTCCCAGGTTCACCTCGACGCGCACACCGGCGAACCCATTTTTGTGACCGTGGCGTTGGGATTGTTCAACACCCGCGAGCACTTCATCCCGTTCGACGGCGCGCGGCTCGACGGCGGTGACCTGCACGTCGCGTACACCAGGGACAAAATCACCGACGCGCCGGACCTCACGGCCGAGTCGGAACTGACCGATGAGCAGACAGGGTCCCTGCGGGAGTACTACAACCTGTAGTCGTCGCTGAAGCCGGGAACGCGCTCGCGGTGGAGCATTTCGGGCGCGTCCCCCAGCAGGGGTGGGTTAGAAGACGTCGACCAGACGGCCGACAATAAACAGCACGATGCAGGCCACGAAGACCACTCCAATGCCGACCAGCCATGGCAATGGGTTGTTCCCTTTCGAGGTTCCCTCATCGTGACCCTGTGGCCCGACCGTCGAAGATTCGCCCGGTGGCGTTTCGCCCGGCGGAACCCCGCCGCCCGGCTCAAGGCCGGTGATCTTGTCGCCCTGGGGATCGGGATTTGGTGCTGTCATAGAGTTCCTCTTAGATTTCCCATTCAGACCTCTTGGGCGATGGATCCTTGGTTTCCTTGGGCGTCCAGGACATGGTGATGTCCGCGCCTTCTTCTGTCTCGCGGACGAACAGGTGAAGGTCCTCTCCATAGAGGTTCTCGTGTTCCACCACGTCACCTGCCTCATGAGCCATTTCGACCAGACGGCTGATCGCCACTGCCATGGCCCGGCCCCAATCATGCGGATGCTTGCTTGACGACTCTTCGGTTACAGAGAACTTGCTGTCCATAGTTGCTATTGTGCTCCTTAGGTCTCTGCAGTGGGATAGCCAGCAGGATAAAGGTCCCACGTTCTGTGGCGCATAAGGATAAGCCCCCTGTGCGGTTTCGGGATGATCCAACACTAGCAGCACCCCCGTTCACACCGGCTTGACGATTACAGGGGACCGAAGCAACCGCGGCCCGCCGATCCTAGTCCTCGGGCCCACGCCGCAGGGCTGCGCGTGCCGCCACTCCGATGATCGCCGTGTAGGTGGGGTAGGCGAACTTCACCCGGGCGAGGGTGGCGACGTCGGTCCCCGCGGCCATCGCCGCAGCGACCGCCTGGATCACTTCGACGGCGTTCTCGCCGACTGCGTGCGCGCCGAGAATCAGTTCACGATGCCGGTCGAGTACCAGTTTCAGGAATCCCTGCTCGCGGTCGTCGATGATCGGCCGCTCCACCTCGGCGTAGGGTACGACGATGACAGCCGCCTCCCGGTCGCGCCGCCGCGCCGCCTCCTCGGTGAGCCCCACCCCCGCGTAATCCGGATCGGTGAAACCGCCCGCCGGCAGCAGATGGTGCGGGGTGGTCCGGTGTGCCCCGAGTACCGCGTTTTCCGCGGCGGTTTCACCTTCGAAGACCGCAGCCTGCACCAGCATGCTCGAACCATTCGCGTCGCCGGCAACGAAAATGTGCGGCACGTTTGTCCGCAGATAATCGTCGACTGGTATGGCGTTCCGTTGTGCCTGGATCCCTGCCGCCTCAAGGGCAAGGGGGCCAGTGTTCGCTGGCCATCCGGCCGCCATCACCACCGTGTCGACAGCTTCCATGTGCTCCCCGGACTCGTTGCGCCAGTGCAGGCGCAGCCCGCCGTCGTCCTTGGTGAGCCGGTCGATCCCGGCAATCCCTGTCTCGACGCGCACGCCGCGGGTGCGGAACCCGTCGGTGACTGCGGCCGAGACGGCAGCATCCTCGGTGGTGAGGATGCGTGGCGCGAGATCCAGCAGCAGCACCCGGGAGCCGAGCGCGTGGAAGATGGTGGCCAACTGAGCTCCCGTGTGCCCGCCGCCGATCACAGCGATCGTGGCCGGAAGGTCTGGCAGGTCGAGGATATCCGGCGGCAACACCGCGTGCTCGGCGCCGGGAATGGGTAGTCGCCGCGCACTGCCACCCACGCTGAGGATCACCGATCCGGCGGTCACCGGGCGGCCACTCACGGTCAGGGTGTGCGGATCAGCGAAGGATGCCTCGCCGGTCAGCAGGGCGATGCCGAGCCGGGCGACGTCGTCGTCGTACCCCTTCGCCGCAAGCACCCGGTCCACGGTGAACCGGACGCGGCGGACAATCTGGGGCCAGTCGACCGACGGTTCGGCGACGACGATCCCATAGTCATAGGCGGTGCGGACCTCCCGATACAAGCGGGCCGTTTTCGCAAGCACACGGGTGGGCACACACCCGGAGTTGACGCAGGTGCCGCCGAGTCTCGCACGTTCCACCACACCCACCCGGGCGCCCAGTTCAGCGGCCCGTACCGCGGCTGCCATGCCCGCCGGGCCGGCACCGACAATGAGGACATCGAAGTCGTATTCCATGGCGTAGCTCCCGGTGCTGGCTGGTGTGGTGGTGTTCCTGTTTCCTGTATAGCGCCAAATCCTCCGAAACTCCCGCACTTGCTCCCACCCTTTGGGTAACAACGGTAATCTCGTGGGTATGACCACCGCACCGGATGTCCTCCGGGAGACACGGAAGAGTGCAGCGAACCTGCTTCCGGCGGTGCTCGTTGCGTCCTCCGGGTTTGTGATGTTTGGACTGGATCAGCGGTGGCTGGGCTACCTCCTGCTCGCGGCGGCGCTGGCGTCATCGTTCCTCATCGGCCGGCAGCTATTCAAGGATCTGGCACTGCTGGCACTGGGTCTGGTCATTATGAGTCTCGTGCCTATCACCACCGACATCAGCTTCAGCCACATGCTCATCATGGGTACGGCGATGATCCTCGCGGTGGGGCTGCCCTATGCGATCTCCCGGTTTGTGTTGAAGGACCACGCGATTCGGTTTCCCGTCCGCACCGGTCAGAAGTGGACCCGGACCGAGCGCTGGTATCTGGTGGCCGTCGTCGTCATGGGATACCTTCTGCTCCCCGTCTACATGATTCCGACCGGCGTGTTTGAGAACTGGCCCGCGGCGTCCAACGGGAGCACCGTGGCGAGGCTGTTCCTCGGGACCAACGTGCTGGGAATCTGGGACGAACTGTTCTTCATCTGCACCGCCTTCACCTTGTTGCGGCGGCACCTGCCGGATTGGCAGGCCAACATGCTGCAGGCGGTGCTGTTCACCTCGTTCCTCTGGGAATTGGGCTTCCACGCGTGGGGGCCGCTCCTGATCTACCCCTTCGCGCTGGTCCAGGGGTGGATTTTCAAGAAAACCAAGTCGTTGAGCTACATCGTGGCGGTCCATTTGTTGTTCGACTTCGTGCTGTTTCTGGTGCTGATCCACGCGCACAACCGTGAGTGGTTCGACATTTTCCTGTACTGACGTGGCTACTGACGGCGAGCCTGGAACCTCACCATCGATCCCTGACGTGGCCATTGATGGTGAGGTTCCAGCGGAGAAGGGCTAGGCGAAGCCGCCGAGCGCGGTCACGATCGGGACCGCCGACGCCGCAGCCCAGGCTTGCGGGCGGCAGGAGGCGGGGTAGGGGACTGGCGGCCAGACGTCGTCGGACGCGTGGCCCGAGAACAGCTCCGGGAGGCGCCAGTCGAAGCCCTCGGCGGCACGGAGCAGCCCGGAGGCCACGGTGCGTGCGTCGTCGGCGAAGCCGTCCTTGATGAGTCCGCTGATGATCATGCCCGTGTCGTGGCTCCACACCGACCCGGCGTGGTAGCGGGTGGGCCAGAACCCACCGTTGGTGGTGGACACGGTTCTGATGCCATAGCCGGAGAACATGGTGGGATCCATCAACCGGCGGACCACTGCCGCTTGCTCCTCGAGGTTGAGGATGCCTGTGCCGAGCAGGTGGCCCATGTTGCTCGTGATCCCGTCGACGGGCCGCTTCGCTGCATCGAGGGCGATCGCCGGGTACGCCCCCAGCTCGTCGCTGCACCAAAAAGATTCACGGAAGCGGATCTCGAGTTTGTTGGCGTAGTCCCGCCAATCCCCGGCGCCCGGTCGGCCAAACGCGTCGAGCAGGGCAGCCCCGCCCATCGCCGCTTCGTAGGCGTAGGCCTGAACCTCGGCGAGGGCAATCGGACCGTCGGCCAGCGCGCCGTCGTGCCAGCGGATTGAATCCCCTGAGTCTTTCCAGCCCTGGTTGGCCAGCCCATGACCGCTGGTGTCGAGGTACTCAAGGAAGCCGTCGCCGTCGGAATCACCGTGGTCCCGTAGCCAGAGCAGCGCCGCCTCAAGCTGGTCCAGCAAAGCTTCCACCTCGGCCGTGGGTAGTCCGGCGCGCCAGGCGTCGTGCAGCAGACAGATCCACAGGGGAGTGGCGTCGATCGTCCCGAAATACACCGGAGGGAGAGACATTCCGTTTCCGTCCTCGACGAACTGCAGCGTCCCCCGCCGCACCTCATGCAGGATCTTGCCCGGCTGCTCAGCAGTCTGCGGATCAGTGCTGTCACCTTGCCGCGAGGCCAGGGCCCGCAACGTGCTGCCGGCGAGCGCGGTATCGAGCGGGAGGAGCATTCGGGCGGCGATCAACGAGTCCCGGCCGAACATTGTGAAGAACCACGGCGCACCGGCCGCGAGGAAGGTGTCCTCGGGCCGGTCCGCAGGGGCCATCCGGAGGCCGTTCAGGTCGGAGATCGACTGGCTCATCAGGCTCTGCAGCCGGGGCTCTGCGAGCCGAGGGGCTTCCAGCGCCGGGGTGCTCGGAGCGATCATGGGAGCCACAGAGTCGGTCAGGGAAACTCGCCACGGCAGCATCGCGGAGCCACCTGGCTCAACATCGATGGTCCACGTGAGTTCGATGTGATTGCCGTCGAACTCGGCGCGGGCGCCGCTGGCATCCAGTGCCACGGAGGTGTCTGGTCCGCGCCAGCTCCACTGCGGCCCGGTCACGTCAAGGGCGGCCAGCGGGGCGGACCCGGACTTGACCTTCTCCATGGGAGTGCCGTCGGCCAGCAGATGGCATTGCACTTCGAGGTGGGCTGGGAAGCTATGGGCCGACTCGATCCTGATCTCCTCGCTGATGCCATGCGCGTCTGCGATACGCGAGCGGGTGAGGTATAGCAAGGGGTCGGTGACGGGTGATTCCACCCGGACGAAGTAGAGGTAGTCCACTCGGCTGGCCGAACGAACCTGTGTCGACACCCATTCGGGTTCCTCTCCGTTGACAGTCAGCACAGCTTCCCGGAGCACCCGGTCGTCACCGCAATGGATACCCTGTGCTCCGTGACCCCGGATCTGTCCCTGGCTATCCGCCCAGGCCTGGACCGGCGCGCTGAAAACGCCGCTGAGGTTGTGCAGATACGGCTGCCTATACGACACGTGAACTCCTTGGTGCTGGTGCTGTCGCCTTGACACTATTGCCAAAACGTTATTGGATCGTTCAAATTAGTGATTGACATCATATTTGAACGTTCATATTATTGTAAACAGACAGCGGCATTGTGAAGCAGCCTAACTGTCAGGGAACGCAGTTGGTGAGAAACACGAAGGAGTGAGATGGAAAAGGCGACGCTTGTGAGTCTGGCTGAATCCCTCGGCGTGTCCCGCCAGACCATCTCCAACGTTATCAACGCCCCCCACCGCGTCAAACTGGAGACGCGCATGCGGGTTCAGCACGCCATCACCGAGAGTGGCTACCGGCCCAGCGCGGCGGCCCGGCAACTGCGCACCCGGCGTTCGATGAACCTCGGCATCCGGATGATGCCGGTCGTCGACGGTATCAACGGTTCCATCCTCGACCGCTTCCTCCACGCCCTCACCGAGGCCGCGCAGGAGGAGGGCTATCGCCTGACCCTGTTCAGCGCCGCGACGGACGACGACGAAGTCCGCCAGTACGAAGATCTTCTCAATGTGGCTGACCTGGACGGTTTTGTCCTGACCGGCACTCATCACGGCGATCAGCGCACCGCGTGGCTGCTCGAGAATGAGATCCCGTTCGCCTCGTTCGGCCGACCCTGGAGCGACACCGAGGATCCCTTCAGCTCGCTTCATCCCTGGGTGGACGTCGACGGCGGTGCGGGGACTGAGCAGGCCACCCAGCTACTCCTCGACCAGGGTCACACCGCGATCGGGTTCATCGGCTGGCCGACCGGCTCCGGTGCCGGCGACGACCGTCGCGGCGGGTGGCGGCGTGCGATGAAAGGCACTGGCCGGGCTACCGATCACCTCGATGTGGAAGCCGACGACGGCGTTCCCGCTGGCGCTCGTTCGGCTGAGAAGCTCCTTGCTGCTGGAGCCACCGCCGTCGTGTGCGCCAGCGACAGTTTTGCGCTGGGCGCACTCGCAACGTTTAGGGGTCACCGCCCGGCTCCCGCCACCCCCGACGTCATTGGTTTCGACGACACTCCGGTAGCGACCGCCGTCGGGCTCTCCAGTGTTGCCCAGCCGATTGAGGATGCGGCCCGTCACATCATCCGGGTCCTCACTCATACCCTTTCGGGTGACGCGGAGAACGGCCGTCCCGACAAGCACCTCCTGCTGCCGCCCACCCTGGCGGAACGGTTCCCCTATCCCCTCGCTGGCGACGGTTGGCTGACATGACCCCTGCACTTCATCCCCTAGATAGCCCGAATAAAACACAAAGAATGAGGAAACAGACAATGAAGACTGGAAACTTTCGAACCCGGAGGAAGACGCTAGCCGTCGCCGTGACAGCTGCAGCAGCCCTCGCGCTGAGCGCCTGTGGAGGCTCAGGATTCTCGGGGTCAGAAGACGAAGGAAGCGAGTCCGCGGGACCGTCGGACGCGCCGATTTCCGTGCTGATCGGTTCTTCGGGTGAAGCCGAGACCACGGCAGTCACCGGTGCCGTCGACGCGTGGGCCACCGAGTCCGGCAAGGACGCCAGCGTCAGCGTGGCCTCCGACCTGCCCCAACAGCTCAGCCAGGGCTTCGCCTCCGGCGAACCGGCCGACGTGTTCTATGTGTCCACCGACCTGTTCGCCGGCTATGCGGCCAACGGATCCCTCGAGCCGTACGGCGATGACCTGGAGAACAAGGACGACTTCTACCCGGCGCTGAAGGAGGCCTTCACCTACGAAGACCAGTTGTACTGCGCCCCCAAGGACTTTTCCACCCTGGGTCTGATCATCAACAACACCCTGTGGGAAGAGGCCGGGCTCACCGAAGACGACATTCCCACCACTTGGGATGAACTCAGCACCGTTGCCGGGGAACTCACCAGCGATGACGTGGTTGGCCTCGGAATGGGCCCCGAATTCCAGCGGCTGGGCGTGTTCACCGCGCAGGCTGGCGGCGGATTGGTCACCGACGGTGAAGCCACCGTCAACAGCGCCGAGAATGTCGAGGGCCTCACCTATGTACAGGAGCTCATGAACGAAGGCACCGCCGCCTTCTCATCAGAACTGGGCGCGGGTTGGGGCGGCGAGGCCTTCGGCAAGGGGCTGGCCGCCATGGTCATCGAAGGCAACTGGATCACCGGAGCCATGACGAATGACTTCCCGGACGTTGACTACCAGGTCGCCGAGCTCCCATCCGGTCCGGCTGGGCCGGGCACCCTCCAGTTCACCAACTGCTGGGGCATTGCTGCGGATAGCGACAACATCGAGGGAGCCAAGGAACTGGTCGCGCACCTGACGTCAGTGGAGAGCCAGCTCGGTTTCGCTGAAGCGTTCGGGGTGATGCCGTCAGTGCAGTCGGCCGCCGAAGAGTGGGCCACCACCTACCCGGACCTCGCAGCGTTCATCGCCGGCGGCGATTACGCCCAGAATCTGCCAGCCCAGCCAGGCGCGTCGGACGTGCTCGCCGAGCTGAACGCACAGCTCGAAACCATCAAGACGGCTGATGTCCAGCAGGTTCTCGAGACTCTGCAGGGTGACATGGAAGCGGTCGTCGCCGACGCCGGATAGCCGAGCTACCGCAGGCAAACGCAGTACAAATTGCTGAGGGACTGCCCCTGACACTGGGGCGGTCCCGCGGCACCCCATATCGTCGGATAACCAGTAGCCGCATTCAAGACCAGCAGGTAGCAGAGCGAGGACGCAGTGGCACGAAGTACAGCGGCAAAGAAGCCGGCCAACACGACAGGTGCAAAGCCTGGATACCGTAAAAGTACGGGCATTCAGGGCCGCACAGGCCTTACAGGGTGGTTGTTCATCTCACCCGTTGTCCTTATTCTGGGACTGTTCCTGGTCATTCCGGTCCTGATGGCGATTTGGGTCAGCCTCTCCGACTGGACAGGTCGGGGGAGCCCGTTCTCCGGGGACGTCAACTTCGTGGGCGGGGAGAACTTCTCCACCATCCTCGGCGGTGAAGGCCTCGCAGCCCGCGACTTCGGCACAGCCATCCGCAACAACTTCTACTACGTGCTGTTGGTAGTTCCATTGCAGACGGCCCTCGCCATGTTCCTGGCGGTGATGGTCAATAAGCAGGTCCTCAAGGGCCGAGGCTTCTTCCGCACCGCGTTCTACTTTCCTTCGGTCACCAGTTCCGTGGCGATTACCGTGCTTTGGCTCTTCCTCTTCAGTGCGACTGGCGTCGTCAACAAGGTTCTGTCGTTCTTCGCGGTGCAGGGCCCGAATTGGTTCCAGGATCCTCGTGGCGTCTTTCATGTTGTGTTTTCGGTGTTCGGGCTCAACCAGGCGCCCGCAGGCCTCCAGGATCCAGCCTTCCTGGGAATTTCCGGCTGGGAGTGGCTGGCCGGACCATCCGTCGCCATGAGTGCGTTTGTGCTGATGGCCATCTTCACCACCTCCGGCACCTTCATGCTGCTCTTCATCGCGGCGCTGCAGAACATCAGCGGCGAAGTGCAGGAGGCCGCCATGGTGGACGGCGCCACCGGCTGGCAGCGGTTCTGGCAGGTCACCCTGCCGATGCTGCGGCCTACCCTGTTCACGGTGCTCACGCTCGGACTCATTGGCACCTGGCAGGTCTTCGACCAGATCTACACGGGCACCCAGGGCGGACCTGCAAAGACCACCCTCACCCCGGCCTACCTGTCCTTCAACACGGCCTTCAATAACCAGAACTGGGGTGAAGGCGCGGCGATAGCCTTCATCCTCTTCGGCATCATTGTCGCGCTCACCCTGCTGCAGCGGTACGCGCTGCGGGAACGGGACGTTCCCAAACGGAAACGAATGGTCCCGGTGGGTGCCGACCCCAAGTCGGCCGCAGCCCACAGCTCGGCCGTCCGCCATGAAGACCGCACCGGGGCGGACCGCCCTACCGACGACGGCCCGGATGACACAGCAACCACCAAGGGAGACCGGCGATGAGCACTGTCACAGCACCCGCGCCCGCGCCAGAGGCGCCGAAGCGGCCCCAAAACCGGCGGCGCAAAATCGGGCGCGGCGCCTGGATCACGTACATCCTGCTGATCGTGCTGGCGGTCATCTACATCTTCCCGTTCATCATCCAGGTGGCCACCTCTTTCAAGACCGAACCCGACGCCGCGCAGGACCCGCTGGGCCTTATCCCGCAGCACTGGACCTTCGCCGCTTACGAGACGCTCTTTGCGAACTCGGACTTCCCGATATGGGGGCGGAACTCCTTCATCGTCACGGTCTTCGTGACCGCAGGACGGGTGTTCTTCAACTGCCTGGCCGGCTATGCGCTGGCCCGTATCAACTTCCGTGGTCGTGGCCTGGTCTTCGCCCTGTTGGTCGGTGTGATGGCGGTGCCCGGCGTCGTCCTGTTGATTCCCAAGTTCCTCGTCATCAACCAGCTCGGCATCTATGACACGTTTGTTGGCATGATCGTGCCACTGCTGGCCGACGCGGCGGGAGTGTTCATCATGAAGAACTTCTTCGAGTCGATTCCACCCAGTGTTGAAGAGCAGGCCAGAGTTGACGGCGCCGGCACGTTCCGTACCTTCTGGTCTATCGTTCTGCCGATGGCCCGCCCCGCGGTGATGACCATTGTCATCCTTTCGTTCCAGGGATCGTGGAACGAGCTGAATCACTTCATCATCTCCACCCAGGACCCGGCGTTAACCACTCTCACCAAGGGTGTCGCCCAGCTGGCGTCCGGGCAGCTCAGCCAGGGAACCCAATACCCGCTGAAGCTGGCAGCGGCCGCGCTGATGACCATTCCAGTGGCTATCGTCTTCTTCATCTTCCAGAAGAAGATCATGAACGCTTCCGCTGGGGCCGTGAAGGAATAGCCCCACCCGTGGGCGGGGGGACTCGCTTCGGTGCGGGGTCAGCTTCGGGGCTTGAGGCTGGGTGAGCCGGTAACCCCGTCGCCGGCGGCGAGCCCGGTCAGGACGGCGCGCAGTGCGTCCAGCGAGGAGTGCTCCGGCTCCCAGCCCAGCAGCATGCGGGCCCGGTCGGTGTCCATCACCGGCGCCTGCGCTGCCATGTCGATCCACCCAGGATCGGTGCGTTGCAGTCCCAGCGCCCAGGTCAGGCCGACGACGGCGCGCAGCACCCTCACCGGGAGGTTCACGACGCGTCGGGCACCCAGCTGTCCGGCGACTCTGACCGGGGTAAGGACAGGTTCGGCGGCGATGTTGAACGCCCCACCGACGCGTCGGCTGACTGCCCGCCAGTAGGCATCGGCGACGTCGTCGGCGTGGACCGCCTGGAAGATCAGCCGATCCGGGATGGGGAGCAGCGGGAGCCGCAGCCGGTCCAGCAGAACCTTTGGCACCAGCGGCCCCAGGAAGTACCGGCCGATCTCGCTGCCAGCATCCTGCTGGAAAATCAGGCCGGGGCGCAGCCGGGTAACGGGGATTTCCGGGTACTGCAGTTCGAAGTCGTCAAGAAGCGCCTCCTGCTCCGCCTTATGTCGGCCGTAATGCGAGGTGCTGATCCCGCCGTGGGGCCAACTCTCATCCACCCGCTGTCCCTTGGTGGCCGGGCTGTACGCACCGACTGAGGAGGCGCACACGAAGTGGCGGACGGCGGCGTCGGCGGTTGCCCGCAAAGCGTTGGCGGTGCCGGTGACATTGGTGCGGTGCATCGCCGCTTCGTCGCGGTTCGGTTGGATAGCCCAGGCCAGATGCACGACGGCGTCGACCCCCTTGAGCGCAGCGGTCAGCGCCAGGCGACCGTCGTCGGTCCCGATGTCCAGGGCGTGCCACTCGCAACCCGCATAAGGCGCCTGAGTGTCGTCGGGAAGACGGCGTGCGAATCCCACCACCTCGACGCCCCCCGGATGTTCGCCCGCGGCTCGCCGTAACCGGCGCAGCACAGCGGTTCCGACGTTGCCGGTGGCACCGATGACGGCGATTCGCAGCGGCCTGGAGGATGAAGTCGGAAAGGGAGCCATCCTTCAACGGTAATCCTTGGGTAGGCTAATGCCCTAGTAAGCGTCCTGAGGATCAGGTGAGTCCTGGCGAACCAAGTGGAGGTACCAATGGCACGAAGCGGTGGCACAACGGCGGACTCGCCCGCGGCACAGACCCAGGACAAGGCCCAGAACGCGCCGCATCCGGACGATGACCGGAAAGCGGACAGTCCCACCGAGCTGAAGAAGCCTGCGTGGGGGTATGTGCTCAAGCGCACGGTCCGGGAATTCGGCAAGGACCAGTGCACAGACCTGGCGGCCGCGCTGACCTACTACGCGGTGCTCGCCATCTTTCCAGCCCTGCTGGCACTGGTGTCGATGCTCGGGGTATTTGGGCAAGCCGAAGCCACCACGGCAACAGTGCTCGACGTCCTCGAGGGCGTGGCTCCCGACATTGCCCGAAACAAGACGCTGACCGACACCATCGAGGGTCTCGCGTCCTCGTCGGGTGCCGGCCTCACGCTGGCGATCGGCATCCTCGGGGCTATCTGGTCGGCCTCCGGCTATGTGGGCGCCTTTAGCCGGGCGATGAACCGGATCTACGAGGTCGATGAAGGCCGGCCATTCTGGAAGCTGCGCCCCGCAATGCTCCTCATCACCGTCTCCGTCCTCCTCCTAGTTGTGATAATGGCGCTCCTGCTGGTGCTCTCCGGACCCATTGCCGAATCAGTCGGCAATGTGATTGGCCTCGGCGACACCGCGATCCTGATCTGGAACATCGCCAAGTGGCCGGTCATGGTGGTCTTCGCCGTACTGATGATCGCCGTCCTGTACTACGGCGCCCCGAACGTGAAGCAGCCTAAATTCCGCTGGATGAGCATGGGAGCCTTCGTTGCGTTGCTGGTCTTGGCGATGACGACGGCGGGCTTCTCCCTCTATGTTGGGAATTTCGGCAGCTACGACAAGACCTACGGTGCGATTGCCGGCGTCGTTGTGCTGCTGCTGTGGCTGTGGCTGGCCAACCTGTCCCTACTCTTCGGTGCAGAGTTCGACGCCGAGGTGGAACGGGGTCGACAACTTCAGGCCGGAATCGAGGCGGAAAAGACCCTCCAGCTTCCGCCGCGGGACGACAAGATGAGCCGCAAGAAGCTGGACAAGGAACTCGAGGACATTGACAAGGGCCGGGAGTTGCGCCGGAAGTACGAGCGCGAATCCGCCCAGCACAACAATGACTAATCGGCGACCCGCACGGTCCTGCACCTAAGCTTGAGTCATGAGCGAAAACGAGCACAGTACCCGCGGCGCCTACGTGAACACGGGTAAAGAATTCAGCCGCGACACCACCTACATCGAAACCCGGATTACCCGGGACGGTGCCGACGGTTATCCGGTGGAAGCCGGCCGGTACCGGCTGATTGCGGCACGCGCGTGCCCCTGGGCCAACCGCGCCATCATCGTGCGCCGCCTGTTGGGGCTCGAGGACGCCATCTCGTTGGGCACCCCGGGTCCGACGCACGACATGCGGTCCTGGACCTTCGACCTCGACCCCGGCGGACGCGACCCAGTGCTCGGAATCGAAAGGTTGCAGGAGGCGTTCTTCAAGCGGGACCCCGAGTACCGACGCGGCATTACGGTACCCGCGATGGTCGATGTGCCCTCCGGCGCTGTGGTCACCAACAACTTCCCGCAGATCACCCTGGATTTCTCCACCGAGTGGAAAGACTTCCACCGGGAGGGCGCCCCCGAGCTGTACCCGGAGGCACTCCGCACCGAAATCGACGAGGTCAGCAAGCGGGTGTTCACCGAAGTGAACAATGGTGTCTACCGGTGCGGATTCGCCGGTTCACAGAAAGCCTACAACGACGCCTACGACCGGCTGTTTGCGGCCCTCGACTGGCTGGAAGAGCGTCTGCAGCACCAACGCTTTCTGGTCGGAGACACCATCACCGAGGCCGACGTCAGACTGTTCACCACGCTGGTGCGCTTCGACCCCGTCTACCACGGGCACTTCAAGTGCAACCGGAACAAGCTCACGGAGATGCCGGCCTTGTGGGGCTATGCCCGGGACCTGTTCCAGACCCCCGGCTTCGGCGACACGGTGGACTTCGCCCAGATCAAGGACCACTACTACATCGTCCACGAGGACATCAACCCCACCGGGATTGTGCCCAAGGGTCCGGACCTGGCGAACTGGCACACCGAACATGGGCGGGAAAGCCTGGGCGGGCGCCCCTTCGGCAAGGGCACCCCTCCCGCCGCAGTCTGAACCGTCTGCGCAGTACCGCCCCGTATCGGATTGCCCAGGTATTGGGCGGGGTTTCGGCGTGTTTGGCCAAACACGCCGAGCGAATGACGACGACGGCGTGACAACCTGGGCAGACCTGTACGCACCCGGCGGTACAACGGTCCCACACAAGGTCAATTAGGGAACAGAACCGTTTCCTAATGAAGGTGACCATAGGCTAGCCTTACTTCTGTTCGAAATTTGACGGGAAGGAGGCGTGTCATGGCAGTGCAGACTGCGCAAGCCCCTCCCGAAAGCGCTCCGACACCGGCTGGCAGCAAACCCCACGGGCGCTGGGTCCTCAAGTTCAGCGCGACGGCGGTGGTCCTGGTCCTGATCTGCGCGGCATCGCTGGCCTTCGGTTCCCGGCTCATCAGCGTCGACGTGTTCGTCGCCGCGCTGACCGACTTCGACCCGGCCAACGGCGACCACGCAGTAGTCCACTCCCGGATTCCCCGCACGGTGACCGGCCTCATGGTCGGTGCCGCACTCGGCCTCGCGGGCGCCGCCATGCAGGGCGTGGCCCGCAACCCCCTGGCCGACCCGGGCATCCTCGGCGTCAACGCCGGCGCGGCGCTGGCCATCGTCACCGGCATTTACGTCTTCGGGGTGGCCGACGTGACCGGGTACATCTGGTTCGCCTTCGCCGGAGCCGCCCTTGCCGCCGTCATCGTGTACGCCGTAGCGAGCCTGGGCCGGGACGGTGCCACTCCCATCAAACTGGCCCTCGCCGGCGCGGCACTGTCCGCCGGACTTGTCAGCCTGATGAACGCCGTCCTCGTCTCCAGCCAGGAAACCCTCGACCGGTTCCGGTTTTGGCAGGTGGGCACCGTCTCCGGTCGGGGCTGGGACGTCCTCCTGCCGGTCCTGCCGTTCCTGATCATCGGGATCCTGCTGACCTTGGCGACCGGCAAGGCCCTCAACAGCCTGTCCCTGGGCGACGACATCGCCAAAGGCCTCGGCCAGAACGTGGCGGTCGCCCGCGGCGTCGCTGCCTTCGGCGTCGTCATCCTCTGCGGTGCTGCCACGGCCGCCGCCGGGCCGATCGCGTTCGTCGGCCTGGTGATCCCCCACCTGGTGCGGGTGCTCACCGGCCCCGACTACCGGTGGATCCTACCGTTTTCGATGGTACTCGCGCCGGTCCTGCTGATCGGCGCCGATATCGTCGGCCGACTGATCCTCCCGCCGGGTGAGGTGCAGGTGGGCATCATGACCGCCATCATGGGCGCCCCGGTGTTCATCTGGCTGGTCCGACGGCGGAAACTGGCCCAGCTGTGAGCCTCCACACCGCGCCCCACGCGGCCCCGACCAGCCCGACGCCGAGAGCCGCCATCAGTGACGGCCAGCACCGCCAGGCCGCGCAGCGCCTCAGAGCGATCATCATCCTCGCTGGGATCACCGCAGTCCTGTTCGCCGTCACCGTCCTCCTCGGCACCTACACGGTGACCATTCCCGACTTCTTCAGGATCCTCGGCGGCGCTGACATTCCCGGAGCCACCTTCATCGTGATGGAAAACAAGCTGCCCCGCGCCGTTATCGGCGTCCTCATCGGCGTGGCCTTTGGTGTCGCGGGCGCCATCTTCCAGACCCTGCTGCGCAACCCGCTCGCCAGCCCGGACATTATCGGGATCAGCTACGGCGCCAGCGCCTCGGCGGTGGCGGCGATCGTGCTGTTCGGTGCCGCCGGTGTTGCCGTGTCCCTGTCCGCCCTGATCGGGGCGCTCACCGTCGCGGCCGCCATCTATTTGCTGTCCCGCCGCGGATCGGTGGCCGGCTACCGGCTGATCCTCGTGGGGATCGGCTTCGCCGCTGTCATGCACGCCATGGTCAGTTTCCTGCTGACCCGCACCGATATCCGGACAGCGTCCGACGCGCTGGTCTGGCTGAACGGTTCGCTGAACTCCAGTAACTGGGACCGCGCCACCGTCCTGCTGCTCGCCCTGGCGCTGCTGGTCCCCACCGCCGCGGTCTTGTCGCGGGTGCTGCGTGGCCTGGAACTGGGTGACGACACCGCGGCGAGCCTCGGTGTCCGGGTGGAGCCGTCCCGGCTGGCCCTGATCACCGTCGGAGTTGCCCTCACCGCCGTTGCCACGGCAGCGGCCGGCCCGGTGGCGTTCGTCGCGTTCCTCGCCGGCCCGATCGCCCGGCGGCTCGTCAAGGGCGCCGTGTCGCTCACCGTGGCTGGCCTGGTCGGTGCGGTGATCGTCCTCGGCGCCGATTTCGTTGCCGCCACAATGATTCCCGGTGTGTCGCTGCCGGTCGGCGTGGTGACGGGCGTCCTCGGCGCACCGTTTCTCCTCTGGCTGCTGGTGACCGCCAACCGCACAGGCCAGGGAGGCTGATTTGACGTTGACAGCCAGTGAGCTGACCCTCGCGTACGATGACCGCAAGGTAGTCCAGGACCTCACCGTCGAACTGCCGGCCGGCAGGATCACGGTGATCGTTGGCGCCAACGCCTGCGGTAAATCGACCCTCCTGCGCGGCCTCGCCCGGCTGCTCAAACCGACGGCCGGCGTCGTCAGCCTCGACGGCAAGGACATTCATGCGCTGTCCACCCGTGCCGTCGCCCGCACCCTCGGGCTGCTGCCGCAGACCCCCGTCGCGCCGGACGGGATCACCGTCGCCGATCTGGTGGGGCGCGGCCGCTACCCGCACCAGGGCTGGTTCAGGCAGTGGACCGACGACGACGACGCCGCTGTCGCCGCCGCCCTCGAAGCCACCGACACCCTCGACCTCGTCGACCGATTCGTTGACGAACTGTCCGGCGGTCAGCGGCAACGCGTCTGGATTGCCATGGCCCTGGCCCAGCAGACCGACATCCTCCTGCTGGACGAACCCACCACCTTCCTCGACGTCACCCACCAGGTGGAGGTGCTGGATCTGATCACCGACCTGAACCGGCGCGATGGCACCACGGTTGCCATCGTTCTCCACGACCTCAACCTCGCCGCCCGCTACGCCGACCACCTGATCGCCATGAAGGACGGCCGAATCGCCGCCCAGGGCAACCCGGCCGACGTCGTGACCGAGGAGACAGTCACAGCGGTCTTCGGCCTGCAGTGCCGCGTCATTGCGGATCCTGTGTCCGGCACACCCCTGGTGGTGCCAGTGGGCCGGCACCACTCGAACGCCGAATCCACCCCAGCTTCATCCGACTCGACCACCGGGCGGGGGTACCTGCCCAACCCGCAGGACACGCTGGCGGCCCACCATCTGGAGGCGGCATCATGACCGACGTCGGCAACCGGACCGCCCGGCAGGGTCAGCGCACCGAAGCGGCAGTCCCGGCGGTGACAGCCTTCGACGTCGTCGTGGCCCGGGTGCAGCGCCTGAGCGACAACTTCCAGCGGATCACGTTCGGCGGGTCCTGCCTCAAGGACTTCGGCGTGCGGGGGGCGACCCTCGATCTGCGGATCAAGGTGGTAATCCCCGCCAGCCAGAACGACGACGCCCCCCACCCAAATCTGCGGGAGCTGCTGGAGGCGCCCACCGAGGGGCCCGGCTGGTACCAGCAGTGGCTGGCCCTGGACCCGGCCGACCGTGGATCGATGCGCACCTACACCGTCAGGGAAACCCGGTGCGACGACGACCAGCCCGAGATTGATGTCGATTTCGTGATGCATTTCGACGCCGACGGGAACGGGGGTCCGGCGTCGCTCTGGGCCGCCGCAGCAACACCCGGCGACCGGATCTGGTTGATCGGCCCGAACGCCCACGCCGCCACCTGCACCACTGCCGGATCCTACGGCGGGATCGAATGGCGCCCGGGGCTGGCCAAACACGTCCTGCTCGCCGGTGACGAGACAGCAGTCCCCGCCATCAGCGCCATCCTTGGCTCGCTGCCCACCCACATGGGTGGGCACGCCTTCCTTGAGGTGCCGGACCGGGCGGACTTCCAGGATGTTCCTACCGACTCCTCGGTTCACATCACCTGGCTGGCGCGGGGGCAACACCCCCACGGGGAACTCCTCGACGCAGCGGTCCGCGACGCGGTTCGCGTCCCGGGTTGGGTGTCGCTGGCGGCGCCCTTCGCCGTCGGCGTGGATCCCAGCTCTCCCGCCGGTCTGACCCTCGCGGCTGCCGCTGCCGCGGCGGCCGGTCCCGAGCCGGAAGAGGTGAACATCGATGAGGCGATCCTTTGGGAGACACCCCAGCTGTTGAACGCTTCGGCACTGATCGGCTCGCCTAACCCGGACCGGCCGTCCGGTGCCCTCCCCTTTTACGCCTGGATTGCCGGCGAAGCCGCGATGGTCCGTGGATTGCGGCGCTATCTGGTCCGCGACGTCGGCATCGACCGCAAACGGGTTGCCTTCATGGGGTATTGGCGCAGCGGCCGGTCGGAGCTTAGCTAGCCGCCACGCCCTGTGATATGTAACGGAATTGTAACTTTTCCGGCCGGTGGCCTACCCTTGTAGGGAGCCATTCGCATCATTGTGGCTCCCAGACTGCACGCCTAACCCTGTCAGTAGCTGGCCCCCAATTCACCGTGGCAGGGGTGGAGGACCCATCTTTTGGCAGTTTCCTGCCTAGGGGTGCAGCCCTTCGCAGATTGCTTTTCCGCTCTCGTCGGAACAGTAGGCAGAGGGCCGAGTCAACTCTTGCTCGAATCCGACAGCTAACTTCACCGGCGTTGCAGAGAGGCTTTTGTTGTGCACCATCCGGTTACTTCCGGGCGCCGCCGCGCGTCCGTCGAACCCACATTCCCCCGCCGGTCAGTTGTCCTCGCCACCGGGGCGCTCGCCGCAGCGGCGGGCCTTACCCTGACGGCGTTCTTCCCCTCGGCGGAGGTCCCACCCCGGCCAATCGCGGACGCGGTGACGAGCCCCACCGCGCCCGTCACCGCTGACGCCGACGCCACGATCGACTTCGGTAAGGAATCACCGCTCGCCATGGCCTCCACCCCGGCCGCCAAAACTACAGTCCTGTCCAGTGACGCCGCCACGTTCGCCGCGCCCATCACGGAAGCAACGATCGCCTCGCCGTTCGGCTATCGAGTGAATCCGATGGGCGGGCTCGGCGACGAGCTGCACACCGGCACCGACTACGCCGGCGCGTGCGACACCCCGGTGTTGGCTTCCCGCGCCGGCACCGTGGTGGAATCCGGGTGGCATGCCTACGGCGGTGGCCAGCGGATCGTGGTGGACCACGGCGGGGGACTCGAAACCTCCTACAACCACCTGAACACCCTCGGTGTCAGCGTCGGGGATGCCGTAGCGAAGGGGCAGGGCATCGGCGCCGTCGGCAGCACCGGCAACTCAACCGGCTGCCACCTCCACTTCGAGCTCCTGGTCGACGGCGAAAAGGTCGACCCCCAGACCCGGCTTTAGCGCGCAGCCCGGGAATCCCGCCGGCTGAGCCCCGTGGATGGGATTGTCTAGACAATCCCATCCACCGTGGCCGGCCGGTGGGAAATTGGAGCAGCTACGGGGTCGGGTTGGTGACTACTGCTGGATCCTTCTTGCCGTAGGGCATCCGCAACCGCAACGAGTTTGCATCCACGCGCAGGGCCATGTGGGTGCCCTTGCCGAGTGGGTCTCCGTCCAGTTGGATTTCCTGCGGCTCGTCGAGCTGGATTTCGGCGCTCTTGCACTGAAAGTACTCAAGCGACGGGTCTTTTCCCTTACCCCGGGCGAACAGCTTGCCGACGACGCCGAACCAGCCCAGCCGACCGGTCGGTGCAACGGTCATGACGTCCAGCAGGCCGTCGTCGATCTTCGCCCCCGGAAAAATCTCCAGTCCGCCCATAATCTTGCCGCAGTTTCCACCCATCACGCTGCGCAGGCGGCGGACGATGGGCTCGCCCCCGTCAAGGGTGATACGGGTTCGGGTGGGTTTCCCGCCCAGGTTGCGGATGCCGGCGTCGACGTAGGCCAGCCAGCCCACCTTGTCTTTAAGGTCGTCGCGGGTGTCAGCCATGATTGACGCGTCAAAGCCCAGGCCCGCCATCACCAGAAACACGTGGGATTCCTGCGCGCGGTCCACTGTGACGTGGATGACGTCCACATCGCGCTCGGTGCCGAACAGGGCAGCTTTGGCCGCCTCCTCGGGATTGTCGACGGCGATGTCCAGGTTACGCGCCAGCAGGTTGCCCGTCCCGAGCGGGATCAGGCCCAATGCGACGCCGGTGCCATTGACTACCTCTGCCACGCAACGGACCGTTCCGTCGCCGCCGGCAGCGATCACCACGTCCACACCAGCGTCAACGGCTTCTTTCGCCTGGCCGCGCCCTGGATCGTCGGCCGTCGTCTCCAGGTATAGGACCTCATCCCACCCGTCGGCGGCGCAGAGTTCCGAAACGATCGCGCGAATGTCAGCGCCGGTGTTCTTGACCGGGTTGATGATCAAGGCGGCACGCTTGTTCCGGGTTTCGGCGGGCTGGGTCATGGTGTCCTTCTCGGGGGTCGATGGGGGAATGATCAGGGAACGATCAAGGAATGGGGCTACTTCAACAGAAATTTATCAGGGTACTTGCTAACCCACCTTATCCCGCGCCGGGAGCGGGTAGCCTCGTCTAGTGGAATTTTCTCAGCGGTATGTGGCCCTTGGCGATTCGTTTACGGAAGGCGTGGGCGACTGGCATGAAGCCAGCCCCAACGGTGTGCGCGGGTGGGCGGACCGGGTGGCCGAGCAGCTGATCCTTGCGGACAGCTCGTGGGGCTACGCGAACCTCGCCGTCCGCGGGAAGAAGGTGCGCCAGGTCCTTGACGAACAGATTGATCGTGCGCTCGCCCTACAGCCCACCCTGATCACCATCTACGCGGGCGGCAACGACATTCTGCGGCCGCGCATCGACATCGACGCGTTGATGGCCGCGTACGACGACGGCGTGGGCCGGCTGGCGAGCTCGGGCGCCGCCGTCGTGCTGTTCACCGGGTTTGATTCAGTGGGTTCCGCAGTGTTCGGCACGACCCGCGGCCGGACCGCTATTTACAACGAGCTGGTGCGGGAGATCGCCGACCGGCATCATGCCGATGTAGTGGATTACTGGCGGTTCAGGGAGTTCCAGAACTGGGGATACTGGGACACCGACCGCATGCACATGTCAGCTGCCGGGCACACCCTGATGGCTAAACGGGTGCTCGAAGTCCTGAGGGCCTCCCATGAGATTGACCTGCCCGAGTTGGAGGCGGTGCCGGCGTCGTCGCGCATTGATCAGCTGAGAGCCGACGCCCAGTGGGCCCGGGATTACCTGTCACCGTGGGTCGGCCGACGACTGCGGGGCGTGTCCTCGGGGGATGTGTTGGCGGCCAAGTTTCCGGAGCTCACCCGACCAGTCTGGTCATAAGGGCCACACCCCCACTGCGCCGCCCGAGCGTTCTATGCCAGACTTGATTGATGACCGGTGCTCGATGGTTGAACCCCGATGAGCGGCAAGCCTGGCTTGCCCTCTACGCAGTCACCACCATTTTGCCGGGCACCCTCGACGCCCACCTTTTCCGGCAGGCGAAGATTACCCTGTTCGACTACCATGTCCTGGCGATGCTCTCCGAAACGGAGGACCTCACGCTCGCGATGAGTGAGCTGGCCGGCCGATCGAACGCTTCCCTGTCCCGCCTGAGCCACGTGGTGAAGAAGCTCGAGCAGCGTGGCTGGGTGACCCGGCGCCCGAGTGCCAGCGATGGTCGGGTGACCACAGCACGGATCACTGAGGAGGGCGTGGAGAACGTCCAACTCCTGGCCAGGGAGCATGTCGGGCACGTCCGGAAGGTGGTCTTCGACGCCCTGACCGAGGATGATGTGCACGATCTTGAGCGGATTGGCAAGAAAATCCTGGCCCGTCTCGACGATAGCCACTGGATCCTCGGTGAACCCCCACCCGGGGCTCAGCCGTGAAGCCGCCAAAGCCCACGCTGGCGATTGGTCTTAAACCGCGCCAGCTCCTAGAATGGGAGGGCATCAGGTGGCGGAGCGTGTGCAATTGCTCCGATGTCCGGGAAGTTAGCCTCCGGATGTCGGTAGTTAGGGGCTCAGGTTGCGCGAGAACCGCTCGTCATCCCAACGGCTTTGGCTATTGTTTTGGGGCGCCCCTGATCGCATTCCATGGCAGGTAAGACTGCCGGTACTCAGGTACTTTCATTTAACTCTTTTGGAGGATCGTCATGGCAGCTCACTGCCAAGTGACTGGAGCCGAGCCGGGCTTTGGGCACAGCATTTCCCACTCACACCGCCGCACGAAGCGCAGGTTTGACCCGAATATCCAGAAGAAGCGCTACTGGGTTCCGTCCCTGCGCCGCAATGTCACGCTGCAGGTTTCGGCCCGTGGCATCAAGACCATCGATGTGCGCGGAATTGACGCTGTTGTCGCGTCGATCCTGGCCCGGGGAGTGAAGCTCTAATGGCAAAAGATAAAGACGTACGCCCGATCATCAAGCTGAAGTCGACGGCCGGCACCGGGTACACCTATGTGACCCGTAAGAACCGCCGCAACGACCCGGACCGCATGGTCCTGATGAAGTACGATCCCAAGATCCGTAAGCACGTCGAATTCCGAGAGGAGCGCTAAACACATGGCTAAGAAGTCTAAAATTGCCCGCAACGAACAGCGCAAGGTCATTGTTGAGCGCTACGCCGAGAAGCGCCTTGAGCTGAAGAAGACTCTCGTTGACGCCAACGCGTCGGACGAAGCTCGCGAAGCTGCACGCCTGGGCCTGCAGAAGCTTCCCCGCAACGCCTCACCGGTGCGACTGCGCAACCGCGACCAGATTGATGGGCGCCCCCGCGGCACGCTGCAGAAGTTCGGTATCTCCCGTGTCCGCTTCCGCGACATGGCTCACCGCGGCGAGCTGCCCGGTGTAACCAAGTCCAGCTGGTAACACCGGCTGGCTGGTGCTAACCAGTGTGCAAGAGGACGGCGACCCACGGTCGCCGTCCTCTTGCGTTGAGCGCTCGTGCACTGGTCGCTGTAGTGGTGGTCTATGTAGGCCCGAAGCAGGGATTTCCCGGAGCGAGAACCCGAAATAGGGCCCTTTGGCACCCAAAACCCCCCAAAAACGCCGTAAACGACCGGAGTTTGGTGGTCAAGCTGGTAAGTTTTCGCACAGAGGCTTTCAGAACCGTGAAGGCTTTACAAATAACGGACAAGTCCAGGAGGACGTAAATTGGCAACGAAAGAAACCAAGAACCGCAGCGAACTGGTAGCAGAAGTAGCAGCGAAGGCTGACACCAGCCAGACCGCCGTCAACGGCGTTCTTGACGCACTGTTCGATGTACTGGCAACCTCGGCTGCCAACAACGTGAAGGTCACCATCCCAGGCTGGCTCGCTGTTGAGCGCACTGAGCGTGCCGCCCGCACCGGCCGCAACCCCCAGACCGGCGAGACCATCCAGATTGCAGCAGGCAGCAGCGTCAAGCTGACCGCCGGTTCCAAGCTGAAGGCTGCTGTCAAGTAGTCATTCACCTGGTCCGCTAGGGACTCCAGGCCGTCACCCTTTCCGGTGGCGGCCTTTCCTTTTAACCTGCTGCTCAGAGGGACGTGGAGCGCGGCGGATGACTGCGAATTGTTAGCGCTTCTACGGAGGGTAGACAATAGGAAGCGTGGCTACTACAACGAAGGCGCCCCGGCAGACCGACCGCCCGGGCGCACAGCAGGTCAAGGTTGGCTGGCTCATCGCCGGCGGAGCCGCCGTCGTGACGACCCTCGTCCTTGCGTTGCTGTTCACCGGTGCCGCCAGCCCGCGCCAGCTCGGCGACCCGGGGGCCCTGACCCGCTGGGGTCTGCCCGTGGCCAAGGCTCTCAATAACGTGTCGGCCGCCGCGGTGATCGGGTCACTGGTCTTCGCGGTGATGATCCTCCCGCGCCGGGTCGCTGGCTCACGCCGCCGCTCCAGCGAAGCAGAGGCCCCTGGCGAGGAACATCCGGCGTTCGGCGCGGTCATGACCCTCGCCTCGGCCGCTGCGGTGTCGTGGACCCTGGCCGCGGTCGGGGTGCTGCTGTTCACCTACTCCGACGCTGCGGGTCTGCCGCTAAGTGGCGATCCGGGCTACACCGAAGGCCTGGCGTCCTACCTCACCGACTTCGATACCGGCCGTGCCTGGCTGTCGACCGTGTTGATCGCCGCCGTCGTCGCCACCATGACGTTCGGTGCGCGCTCCAGTGGCTGGCTGGCCCTGACCGGCATCCTGTCCCTCCTTGGACTGATACCCATGGCTCTGATCGGTCATTCGGCCAGCGGCGATGACCACTACGCGGCCATCAATTCGATCGCCCTGCACCTGGTGGGGGTCTGCCTGTGGATCGGCGGCATCATCGTCCTGGCAGTGATCAGCGGACGATTGGGTTCCCTGACCCCCAGCGTGCTCCACCGCTTCTCGGCCCTCGCCGGGTTCGCTTTCGTCCTCGTGGTGGCATCCGGAATCATCAACGCCAGCCTGCGGATCAACGACCTGGGCCAGCTCAGCTCGGAGTGGGGGCTGCTGGTCACCTTCAAGACCGTAGCGACGCTCCTGCTCGGCGGTATCGGACTGATGCACCGGCAGTGGATCATCCCGCAGCTCGGAGACGGCAGCGGCGCGCCTGCCGGCGGTCAGCTCTCCGCCCGGCGAGTCCTGTGGCAGCTGATCGCCGTGGAACTGGTCATCATGGGCGCCGTCTCCGGCGTCGCCGTGGCCCTGGGGCGCACCGCGCCTCCCGTCAGCGACGAAATCGCGCCCGACGCAACCCCTGCACGCATCCTTTCCGGGTATGACCTGCCGCCCGAACTGACCCCCGAACGGTGGTTCTCCGAATGGCGCTTCGACTGGCTATGGGTCGCCTTCGTGGCGGTCGCCGGCGTCGCCTACCTGCGCGGCGTCATCAGGGTGCGCAAACGCGGCGACGACTGGTCCCTCCTGCGCCTGGCCAGCTGGCTGGTGGGGTTGGCGCTGCTGACCTACGTCACCTCCGGCGCTCCCGCCGTCTACGGCATGGTGCTGTTCAGCGCCCACATGGTAGGCCACATGGCACTGACCATGGTGGTCCCGCTGTTCCTGGTCCTTGGCGCACCGGTCACCCTGGCGCTGAAAGCGCTCACCCCGCGCGGGGACGGTTCCCGGGGCCTCCGCGAGTGGATCCTGGTGGTGGTGCACTCCCGCTTCTCGGCGCTCGTGACGCACCCGCTGTTCGCCGCGGCCAACTTCGCTGGCTCCATCGTGATCTTCTACTATTCGCCGCTGTTCGGCTTCGCGGTGCGCGAGCACGTCGGCCACGAGCTCATGTACGTGCACTTCCTGATCACCGGCTACCTCTTCGTGCTGTCCATGCTGGGCTCTGATCCGGTGCCGCGCCGCGCGCCCTACCCGCTGCGGATCCTGCTCCTGTTCGCCACGATGGCTTTCCATGCCTTTTTCGGTGTCGCGCTCATGGGGTCGACGTCGCTGCTCCAGGCGTCCTGGTTCGGCAACATGGGCCGGGATTGGGGTCCGTCGGCCCTTGAGGACCAGCAACTCGGCGGCGCACTCACCTGGGGAATAGGCGAGATTCCGACGCTGCTGGTGGCGATTGGCGTTGCGATCATGTGGTCGCGCGACGACGCCCGCGAGTCCAAACGGACCGACCGCGCCGCGGACAGGAATAACGACGCCGATCTCACCGCTTACAACAACATGTTCGCCTCGCTGGCGAAACGCGACACCCGCCGCAGTTCGGGGACACCCGGAGCCGGTGAGTCAGCCCCATCCCCCACACCTGACCGACCAGGAGAGCGTGAATGACTGAGACATCGATGACTTCGATCCGCACCGACTACCGGGTGCGCGCCTCCGAACTGGTGGGCCGCAACTGGCTGAACACCGGGGGGCGTCAGCTCACCCTTGAGGACCTGCGCGGGAAAATCGTCATCCTCGATTTCTGGACGTTCTGCTGCATCAACTGCCTACACGTGCTGGACGAGCTGCGTCCGCTGGAACAAAAGTTCAGCGACGTCGTCGTCACAGTGGGCGTCCATTCGCCCAAGTTCGAACACGAAGCTGATCCGGACGCGCTGGCCGCCGCGGTGGAACGCTACGACATCCAACACCCGGTGCTTGACGACCCGGAGCTGACCACCTGGCAGGCCTACACCGCACGCGCCTGGCCCACCCTGGTTGTCGTGGACCCCGAGGGCTACATCGTGGCTCACCTCTCCGGGGAAGGCCATGCGGCCGGTCTGGAGTCGCTGGTGCAGGAACTCGTCGAGGAGCACACCTCCAAGGGCACGCTGCACCGCGGCGACGGGCCCTATGTTCCCGCCGAAAGCACAGCCGGCGTCCTTCGGTTTCCCGGCAAAGCTGTTCCGCTGGATAACGGCTCTCTCCTCGTCGGCGACACCGGCCACCACCGTCTGGTGGAACTCGACGCGGATCTGGTCACCGTCCGCCGCACCATCGGGTCGGGGGAGAAGGGCTTTGTCGACGGGGCCGCCGCCACAGCCCAGTTCAACGAACCTCAGGGCCTCGCTGTCCTCCCCCCGCACATCGCCCGGGAGGTAGGGTACGACGTCGTCGTCGCCGACTCGGTCAACCACCGGCTCCGCGGCGTCGCCCTCGCTGATGGTGCAGTCAGCACCGTCGTGGGTAACGGCGTTCAGCGCCTGCTGGATGCCGGAAACCAGGTGAAGGCCCGCCCGTCCGAGCTTCAGGAGAACGCCGACCAGGCGAACGGGTACGACGTCGGGACCCCCGAGGATGCGACCCCCCGCCTCACCGACACCCACCTAGGCACCCGACCGCTGGAGGTCTCGCTGTCCTCCCCGTGGGACGTGCTGTGGTCCACGGTGCTCGAACGCGTGGTCATCGCGATGGCGGGCACCCATCAGCTGTTCACCTTCGACCCCGTCACCGGTGCCGTGGACATCCTCGCCGGCACCGGGCTTGAGGGCCTGCTCGACGGCGACGCGTCCGAGGCCTGGTTCGCCCAATCCTCGGGGCTCGCCGAAGACGCCAGCGGCAACATCTGGGTCGCCGACTCGGAGACCTCGGCGATCCGGACCCTGTCCTTCCCTGAGGTGAACGGCCACCGGCGGACCCAGGTGCGGACCGCCGTCGGCACCGGACTGTTCGACTTCGGGTTCCGCGACGGTCCAGCCGATCAGGCCCGGCTGCAACACCCCCTGGGCATCACGGCGCTCCCCGACGGATCGGTGGCCATCGCTGACACCTACAATGGGGCAGTCCGCCGCTTCGACCCCGTCACCGGGCAGGTGTCGACGCTGGCACGTGGCCTCTCAGAGCCCTGCGACGTCCTGCTGGACCTCACGCCCACCGCGACCGGCAGCGAACCACTCCTGATCGTCGTGGAAGCCAACCGGCACCAGCTGGTTCGCGTGCCCATCCCCAAGGAGGCGCTCGCCGTCGATGAAGGTGCCTCCCAGACGCTGCGGCCGCAGACCGCCGTCGTCCCTGGTTCGCACGCGCTGACCATCCGGTTCGCCGCACCCAAGGGGCAGAAACTCGACGACCGGTGGGGGGACCCGACGCAGCTGAAGATATCCTCGTCGCCGGATGAATTGTTGGTTTCCGGCGGGGGGACATCGGTGGGACTGACCCGGGAGTTGGTGCTGTCCGATGCTGTCACCGAGGGTGTTCTGCACATCACCGCGCGCGCTGCGGCCTGCGACGGCGAGCCGGGCGGGGAAATCCCCGATCACGCGGCCTGCCACTTGTACCAGCAGGACTGGGGCATCCCGGTGCGGCTGAGCGCCGACGGCGAAACCGAACTGACGCTGGACCTGCGCGGCCTGGATTAGTCCTGGCCCGCTAGTACTGGACCACCGGGGTGACGGCGATCTTGTCGTCGCTCACTGACAGTCGTGCGGTGAAGCCGAACTCCCGGGGGACCGTCACCGCTTCGATGGTGCCGGTGAACAGGTCCTGGAGCGACGTGGACAGCTCGGCGGTGCCCGACAGGGGCGCCATCACCCAGTCGCCGTTGAACGGTTCAATGGCGACGGCCGGGTACTCGGTGATGGACCACCGGATGTCCCCGGCCACCCTGTTCTCGGTCTGGAAATTGAACGGGCAGTTGGCCGGCTGGAACACCTTCTGCGCCGCGCACTCATCAAGGAAGCGCCGGACCTGACCGTTAACGGTCTCCACCAGGGCATCGGTCGCCGCGGTGGCCAGGGCGATCCGCTTTCCGGTGGCCATCCGGTCGGTGACGGCCACCGTCTGGGCGGGAGCCGCAAAGTACTCGCTGGTGTAGTGAGCTTCGAAATCGCCGGGATAGAACACCGCGAACCGGTTCCTGCCCTCGGGCATGCCGACCCGGGTGCCGTTGAGGGTGGCCTCCGCCTGATTGATCACCGAGAGCTCGAGCGTGGGCAGCACCGAGGGCACAAACTCCCAGGTGTTGAAGAACAGCCACTCGGTGCCAGCGCGTTCGAGCAGGAATGTGGAGGTGTGTTCGGTGCCGCGGACCGTGTAGGTGATGGCGATGTCCACCCGACCATCACCGACCTCAACAGGTTCGCTGACCGTGACGTTCTCCACGGCTGACATGGACTGCTGCAGGGGCGCGCCGTCAATCATCGCCGCATTGGCTGCCGGGACCGAGCCGTTGAGCAGGCCCAGGGCGCGTTCGCCGTCGCCGTCGGAGAGCGCCTCGAGGTAGTCGTGGACCTGTTCCTCGGGGCTGAAAAGGTGGGCGTTGACCAGCACCACGGTGGTGATCGCACCGGCAACCACGACCATCAGCCCCAGCAGCCAGGCTGCGAGGACTTTGATCACCGAGGACGTTTGCACGTTATTACGTTACCCGTTGAGCGGTTGACGGTTACCAACGACGACGACTACGCCTCCGCTGGGTGCCGAACAGTCCGCGGGCCAGCTCGGCCCCGATCGACCCGGCGGCCTTCACCGCAAGGTCCATCAGGTCACCGCCCTGCTCGCGCTCCTCGGGAGCCGTCCGGCTCGGTGATCGGCCGGGCGGGGCCGGGGCTGTGGTGGGTGGCGCCGCTGGCTGTTCGCGCGGCGTACCGGCGGCGAGTTTCTCGAATGCCGAGTGGTTATCGACGGCGGACCCGTAGCGTTCGCTGAGCGGGGAGAGACTGACGATACGTTCAACAACTCCTGGTGTTGAGGCTCCCATGGTCGATTCGGGCGATCTCATCCTGGCCCACGCCACGGGAGTGGGTGCGCCCTGGTCGTTCATGACGGTCACCACCGCTTCACCCGTCCCAGCGGAGGTGAGCACCTTCGACAGGTCATAACTGCTGGTCGGAAACGTTGACACAGTGGCTTTGAGGGCCTTAGCGTCGTCCGGGGTGAAGACTCTCAACGCGTGCTGGACGCGGTTGGCCAACTGACCCAGCACCTCAGCGGGGACGTCCCGGGGAGTCTGGGTCACAAAAAAGATGCCGATTCCCTTCGACCGGATGAGGCGCACCGTCGTCTGAATCGATTGCAGGAACTCTTTGGAGGCGCCGTTGAAGAGCAGATGTGCTTCGTCAAGGAAGAAGACCAGCTTCGGCTTGTCCTGGTCGCCAACTTCGGGCAGGTCAGCGAACAAGTCGGCGAGCAGCCACATCAGGAACGTGGAGAACAGTTGGGGTGACTGCAGCATGGTGGGCAGTTCCAGGCAGCTGATCATTCCCCGGCCGTCAGCTGCGAGACAGAGCAGATCGGCGGTGTCGAATTCAGGCTCCCCAAAAAACACCTCCATACCCTGGGTCTGGAGGGTGATCAGCTCCCGCAGGATGACCCCGGCGGTGGCCTTGGACAGTCCACCGAGATCCTTGAGGGCGGGTTTACCCTCGTCGGAGGTCAGGAAGGAAATGACCGCCCGCAGGTCGGCGAGATTGAACAGTTCAAGACCCGCCTGATCCGCGTAGTGGAAGACCAGGGCCAGACTCGATTCCTGGGTCTCATTCAGGTCCATCACCCGGGAGAGCAGCAGCGGGCCGAACGCCGAGATGGTGGCACGCACCGGAATTCCCACCCCGTTGCCGCCCAGGGAGAAGTATTCGACGGGGAAACTCCTCGCGGCCCATTGCTGGCCCACGCTCCGGGTCCGGGACAGCAACTTCTCGGTGCCGTTGCCGGGGGTGGACAGACCGGTCAAATCGCCCTTGATATCGGCCAGAAACACGGGAACACCCTGAGCGCACAGCTGCTCAGCCATCACCTGCAACGTGATGGTCTTCCCGGTTCCCGTGGCGCCGGCCACCAGACCGTGACGGTTCATCATCGCCAGCGGCAGCCGCACCGGCGCCTCAGGATGGACTTCCCCGTCCACCAGTGCAGCACCGAGATGAATCGATGCCCCGGCGAAAGTGTAGCCCTCGACAATCTCGGCAACCTGCGCTGAGCCGTCAGCGACTGTCATGGTTCACAGCGTGCATAGCTGTCACTTCCTCTGGCGTTGGGACCCCGACGACGCAGGTCACCGATGAATGGTGGGTCAGCTGGCGGCCGCGTGCTTGCCGCCACCTTGCTGGCCGGCGTCGTCGGTGACGTTACCCTGCCGGTTACCCGACCCGTGACCGTTGGCTCGGTCTGCTTCCTGGGCGGTGGCGATCTCCTCGGCACGCTCCTCCCCGGCTTCTGCGGTGAGGGCTGCGCCGGCCTCGGCGTCGCGTGTCAGGTTCTCCCCGGACTCAGGATCAAACAGGTGTAGTTTGCGGGTGTCCAGCCAGATGTCCGCTTCACGGCCACCGCGGATCCGGCTGGCGGCGTCGAGGGTCACCACAATCTGGGGGCGGAGCTCATCGGCGTCCATGTCGCGGGCCAGGTTGTTCAGCAGCTCACGCACCTCGGGGTCCGGGTCGAAGTTAATGTAGCCGTACTGCTCGTTACCAAGCCACTCGGTGTGGGTGAGGGTGGCCGAGAAGACCGAGCCGTGGGGTCGCTTGGATTCTTCGACGAGCTTGGCGTCCTCAAAGAACTCGGGCCGCACCCCTACCAGAACCACCTTTTTACCTTCGGCCTTCGCTGCCTTCTCGGCGGGGATGTCGAGCTCGCCGAGGACCGTCTTCAGCTTGCCTCCCTCGATGGTGGCGGGAAGGAAGTTCATCGACGGTGAGCCGATGAATCCTGCCACGAAGAGGTTCACCGGCTGTTCGTAGAGCTCCCGGGGGGAGGCGATCTGCTGCAGTTCCCCCTTCTTCAGCACGGCAACCCGGTCGCCCAGAGTCATGGCTTCGGTCTGGTCGTGGGTGACATACACGCTGGTCACCCCGAGCCGGCGCTGCATCTGTGAAATCTCGGAGCGCATCTGGCCGCGCAGCTTGGCGTCCAGGTTGGACAGTGGCTCGTCGAAGAGGAACGCGTCAGCCTGGCGCACAATGGCCCGGCCCATCGCCACTCGCTGCCGTTGACCGCCGGAGAGGTTGGCCGGTTTGCGCTGCAGGTGGTCGGTGAGCTCCAGGGTGGCGGCCGCCTCGGTGACCAGCTCGTTCACCTGATCCTCGGTGTGCTTGCCCTTGGCGAGGCGCAGCGGGAACGCGATGTTCTCGTACACGGTCAGGTGGGGGTACAGCGCATAGTTCTGAAACACCATGGCCAGGTTACGGTCGCGGGGTGCCTTGTCGTTGACGCGCTTGCCGTCGATCAGGAGCTCGCCGTCCGTGATGTCCTCAAGCCCCACGATCATGCGGAGGAGAGTCGATTTGCCGCAGCCCGACGGGCCAACCAGGATGATAAATTCGCCGTCGGCAATATCGATGCTGATGTCATTGACGGCGGGGAACCCGTCGCCGTATTTCTTGACCAGGTTGTTGAGAGTAATTGAAGCCATTTTCTGGTGATCCTTTTCTATGTAACTGGCGCGAGCGGCGGGGACTGAGCCGTTAGCCCTTTACGGCGCCGGAGGTCAGGCCTGAAACGATTTGGCGTTGGAACAGCAGGACCAACAGGACGATCGGGATGGTGACGATGATCGCCGCAGCCGAAATGGCGCCGGTGGGTGACTCGAACTGCGAAGCACCGGTGAAGAACGCCAGTGCTGCCGGAACCGGCCGCGCGGCTTCGGTGGACGTCAGCGAAATGCCGTAGACGAAGTCGTTCCACGCGATGAAGAACGCGATAATCGCCGTCGTGAAGACACCCGGGGCGGCCAACGGGACGATGGCTTTGCGGAAGGCCTGCCAGGTGGTGGCGCCGTCCACCTGCGCCGCCTGCTCCAGTTCCCATGGGATCTGGCGGAAAAACGCTGCCAGCGTCCAGATGGAGATCGGTAGGGTCAGGGACAGGTAGGGGATGATCAGGCCCAGCCAGGTGTCATACAGCCCGATGTTGCGCCACAGGTTGAAGAGGGGAGTGACGATCGAGATCACCGGGAAGATGGAGACCGCCAGGGCGGTGGTGAGGACCAGTTTCTTGCCGGGGAAATCCAGTCGTGCAATCGCGTAGGCGCACAGGGTGGCCAGGATGACGGCGATCGCCGTTGCGATGAGCGAGATGCCGATGGAGTTGCGCAGGGATGTCAGGAACAGTTCCTGTGCGTCGCCGACCAGAATCTGCTCGTAGTTGGAGATGGTGGCGGCTCCCGACGACGGCAGGAAGCTTCCGTTGGTGAGATCGCTGGGGGACTTGAACGAGGTGGCCAAGATGGAGGCCACCGGGAAGAGGGCGTAGATCAGTACCAGGACCGAGATAACCGCCCACCAGATCTTTTCGCGCCGGGAAGAGTTCTTCATTTCTTTTCTCCTCTCGTGCCGGCAAGATCCACTTTGAAGATCTTGATGGCAGCGAAACTGATCAGGATGACGCAGAGGAACAGCAGGACAGACACCGCCGAGCCGAGACCTATCTCGAGGCGGCTGATCGACGTCCGGTAGGCAAGAAGCGAGAGCACTTCCGTGTTGTTCTCACCGTTGGTCATGATGAACACGTTGTCGAAGATTCGGAAGGCGTCCAGTGCCCTGAAGAGGACGGCGACCATGATCGCTGCCTTCATGTTGGGGATCACCACTTTACGCATCTGCTCCCACCAGGTGGCGCCGTCGACCTTGGCTGCCTCGGTGAGCTCATCGGGTACCTGCGCCAGGCCGGCGAGGAGCAGCAGCGAGATGAAGGGGGTGGTCTTCCAGATCTCGGACGCCATGATCACGAACAGCGAGGTGCCGGTCTGGGCGAACCAGTTCAGGTCCGAATCGATGCCCGGCACCCAGTCAAACCAGGCGTTTACGTAGCCGGAATTGATGTCGAAGGCGTAGAACCAGGCGTACGCCGACACCACGGTGATAATGCCGTAGGGCACCAGGATCGCGGTCCGGAGGATGCCTTTCAGCGATTTCAGGGCCTTGCTCATGACCAGGGCGAGGGCAAAGCCGAGAACCAACTCGACGGCGACGGTTATCACCGTGATAAGAACTGTTACCAGAAGGCCCTGCCACCACACGCCGTCGGAGAGGATCGTAATGTAGTTCGCGAACCAGATGAACTCCCGCTCGTCGGGGGCGGTGAGCCGGAACGCGAAGAGGGATTCGAAGAACGCCTGCAGAATCGGGTATAGGGTCACCAGCAGCATCACGACGAAGGCTGGACCGGCGAGGTACCAGCCCATCCGCCGTTCGGCTTTGACCCGGTCGCTGTACTGCTTCTTCGGCGACTTACCGGTTCGCTTGTTGGCGGCGTCGGGCTTGTTGATCGTTGAGCTACTCACAGTAGCCTCTCCCCTCTGAGCACTGCGGTGATGAACTCCTGGGACTGCTCCGGGGTCCGGTCAGAGTCCACCTCGTTGGGTGGTGACCATTCCTGCTGCAGTCCGGTGGAGATTTCGTTGTAGAACGGTGTCTGGGGCCGGGGGGCCGCGAGTTCAAGGGAATCCCTGATGGTGGTGGCCATCGGGAAATCTTCCTCGATCGTGGGATCGTCGTAGGCCTCCGAGTTGGATGGCGGGTTGCCGTTGGTGATGAAGTACTCGGTCTGGTTCTCCGGCTTGACGATGCACTCGATCGCCTCGTAGGCCAGCTCCGGGCTGTCGCTGGCCGCTCCGACGCCGAGGTTAATTCCGCCCAGGGGTGGCGCGGTGTCCTCGCCCTCGGTGACCGCTGGGAACAGCGCCCACCCGATGTCGTCGACTACCGACTGGTCAAGGGATCCCGCCTCGACGGCGCCCAGGGTGGCGGGCCAGACGAACGGGTAGTTGACCATGAAGGAGCCCTCATCGCCCTGGAACAGGGTGAGGGACGTGTTCTCCGTGGAAGTCGGCAGACCCGGACCGCCGAGTCCCTCAGCGCCGATGGTGCCGATGATCCGGGCCGCCTCGCGGCCGGCGTCGGACACCAGTCCCAGTTCGAGCTCGTCGGCCGGAGCCTCGGGGTTCTCGAGGATCTGGCCGCCGGCGGATGCCACGAGGGCGTTGATCCACACGGTCATCGACTCGGCGGGGGAGCCCTGCACGCCGAGCAGTTTGTCCTGTTCGGTGGCCGCGTCGATCAGCTGGTCCCACGTCACCGGCTGGGACATGTCCAGCCCTGCAGCCTCAGCCACCGATTCGCGGTACCAAAGTATCTGGGTGTTCGCCCAGAAAGGCACTGTCACCAGTTCGTCTTTCCAGGTGGCGCCGGCAAGGGCGCCTTCGAGAACGTCTTCGGAGAACACGTCTACCGAGTCTTCGGGAATGGGTGCGAGGAAGCCCGGCTCCGCAAGTTCGGGGATGAACGGCGGGTCAATGCTCATGATGTCCATCGACGTGTCGCCGGCAGCGAGCCTCCGCGCCAGCTGCTCGCGCTGTGCTGCTGCATCGGTCGGCAGGAGCGACGTCTCAATCCGGTAGGCGCCGTCGGCCTCTTCGGTGCAGCTGGCAGCAATCGCAGCCTGTCCACCGGCGTCGGGGTTGATGTACCAGGTGAGCGTCGTTTCGCTTTCCGCCGGGCCGCAACCGGTCAACAGCATGGTCCCCGTGACCAGGGTTGCCACAGCCGCGGACTTTGGCCGGCTCCGGACTGGATCGAGTTTCCTTCGCCTTTTGGGCATTCCCACTGTGCCTCCACCTCATTGTAGAAAGCCCGGTCGCCCTAGATACAGCAGACGAACCAAAGCAACCTTATCTTTGAGACCCTATGCCCTGAGCTGGAAATCCGCCAGAATATCCGATTGCAATCCGGGCGAGGCCGATCGACGGAGGCAAAGCGAAAAGTAAATTGTTACTGGGAAAGAGTTGAATTATTCAGGGCGTGCGGGGGCCGCTCAAGGCCTTCGACGACGCTCTCTGCGGGGTCGGTGCCAAGGTCGACGATGCGGTTCCGCCCGTCGACGTGGACCACGGTCGGCAGGAAGTGGTGCGCCTCGGCGTCGGTCAGTTGCGCGTAGGTGATCAGGATGACCGTGTCGCCGCGGTGGACCAGGTGGGCTGCCGGTCCGTTGATGCCCAGCACTCCGGAACCGCGCTCGCCGGCAATCGTGTAGGTCTCCAACCGGGCCCCGTTGGTGACATCCACAATCGAGACCATCTCACCGGGCAGAATGTCGGCGGCCTCAAGCAGGTCGAGGTCCACGGTGACAGAACCCACGTAGTGCAGGTCTGCGTGGGTTACCGTGGCGCGGTGAATTTTGGACTTGAACATTGTGCGATTCATCAGCATCCAGTCTACCGCCGTCCCGGAGCGCCCCGCTATGTGCTGTTGCCCACGCTCACCGGGCGGGTTTCCCGACGTCGGTGTGCAGGTTTGCCCGGATAGTGCACCGGACGTCGTCGTTCACCGGGGTGGCGGGCCGGGACACACGGGTGGACAGCGAGAACCTGAGCAAACTTGCACACCCGCGCCGAATCCGACGGTGGTCAGGCGTCGGACGCCTTCCGGAGGGCGCGTCCCATGATCGCCGAGGTCAATGCCGCCACGAGTTCCTGATTGGCGAGAGGATTGCTGAGGAGGGTGAAGTCGACGGCGCCCACCGGCGGCAGATTAAAGCGGTTGCTGACCTGCACCAGGTCCTCGGGGATCAGGGACTGCGGGAACACGGCGAGGCCGATCCCGGCGCGGGCGGCCGCGAGGACACCGTTAATCTCCCGGGTGTTGCAGGTAATGCGCCAGGTCCGGCCGGCCTTTTCGAGGGCATCGATGGCCATTTGGCGGGTGAGGCTGGGGGACTGGTAGACGATCAGCGGGACCGGCGCGCCGTCCTCGAGGGTGGTTTTTCCGTGCCCGGCCCAGACCAGTTGATCACTTTGCACCAGGGTTCCCTCCCCGGTGCCGCTCATGTACTTGATGAAGATCAGGTCCAGTTGGCCCGCACGCAACCGGCGGAGCAGGAGCGGGCTCTGGGTCACGGTGAGTTCGAGATTGATCTGCGGATAGAGCTGACGGAAATGGCGGAGGATGCGTGGCAGCTGAGTGATGGCCAGGTCATCGGCGACGCCGAACCGGAGCCTGCCGCGCATCGCCGAGCCGGAGAAGTAGACCAGCGCCTGCTCCTGCGCTGCGAGGATGGTCCGCGCGAAGCCGGCCATGGCATCCCCATTGTCGGTCAGACTCACGCCGCGGGTGTCGCGCGAGATCAGGAGCCGCCCGGCCGCCTCTTCCAGCTTCCTGATGTGCTGACTAACCGTGGGCTGGCTCAGGTTCAGTCGGCCCGCGGCGCCGGTGAAACTCAGCGTCTCAGCGACGGCGAGGAAGGTCTTCAACTGAACGGGGTCGTACATAAGTTTCACCACTCATTACGTTTTCGAATACGAGTTATAGCCACCATACGCTTTCATTATGAATCGGTGGTGCGTAGCGTGGAGAAGGTTCCCACCCTCTGCACAGGAAGACACCTTGGCACCCCCACCGCCCTCCGCCGGCCCGGCCGGAGACCCCACGCTTACCGCACCCCTGCCGATCACCACCCAGCGTCCGGCCTGGCGTGACACGTTCATCTCGCTTCGTATCCCCAACTTCCGCAGCTTTGCGATCTCCCACCTGATTGCGGTGATTGCGGTCTGGATGCAACGCATCGCCCAGGACTGGATGGTGCTGGAGCTCTCCGGCTCGGTCACCGCCGTCGGCATCACCGTGGCACTGCAGTTCGCGCCGTTCCTTCTGCTCGGCCCGTGGGGCGGCATCATCGCCGACCGGTATCCCAAGCGGCTTCTGCTGATGATTACGCAGAGCCTGGCCGCCCTGATGGCGGCTGTGATGGCGGTTCTGGCCCTCACCGGTGTGGTGGAGGTGTGGCACGTTTACGTCATCGCCTTCGTGCTGGGACTGGTGACGGTGGTGGATGCACCCGCCCGGCAGGTGTTTGTCAATGACCTGGTGGGGCCGGTTCACCTGCGGAACGCGATCAGTCTCAACTCATCAATCTTCCAGGTCGGCGCGATGGTGGGTCCTGCTGTCAGCGGCGTGCTGATCACAGCCATCGGCGGCGGGTGGGCGTTCGCGGTGAACGCCGTCGCCTGCCTCTACACCGTCCTCACCCTCGCCCTCCTGAAGACCGACCAGCTGTCGGTTGCCGTCCGGGCCACCCGGACCAAGGGACAGCTCCGGGAGGGAGTCCGCTACGTGAGAGGTAAGCCAGCCATCTTCTGGTGCATGCTCACCGGCGCGTTTGTTTCGGTGTTCGCCATGAGTACCCCGGTCCTGATGGCCGCTTTTGCCGACACCGTTTTTGACTCGGGCGCCCAGGGCTATGGGTTTCTCAACACGGCGCTGGCAACCGGGTCGCTGGTCGGTGCTCTTGCGTCCACCCGGCGCACCAACCTGAGACTGCGCGGGGTGCTCGGCGGCGCAGCGGCGTTCGGCGGTTTTATGGCCCTCGGGTCGGTGGCCCCCAACCAGACAGTTTTCGCCGTCCTGATGTTCTTCGCGGGCATCGGCTGCCTCTGGTTCATCACCGGGGCGAACCAGTTGGTGCAGGTCTCCTCTAACCTGGCCATTCGGGGCCGGGTGATGGCGCTGTACATGATGGTCCTCATCGGTGGGCAGGCGATTGGTGGGCCAATGATCGGCTGGCTTGCCGAAAACATCGGGGCGCACCCCACGGTGCTGATTGCCGGAGGGGTGCCCCTGCTCGCCTCGGCGGTATTCGCTGTCGTGCTCGCACGGAAGGGTCAGCTGACGCTGCGGTTCCGCTACACCGCTACCCCCAGACAACGACGGCGGCTGTTGGCGATCGTCCCCAAGTCACCCGACGCACGAAGCCACGCGGCCGTCTAATCCCGTCACCTTGTCCGGCGCGTGCCTGGCGGAAGAATGTGCGCAGGTGTGGCGGGTGAAGTAGGTCTTGATTCGCCACGGCTGCGCAAAGCCCGGGGGCTGCCGCCGGTGGGCGATAATGCCGTATGACTGTTGTCCTCGTTGTGGTTCTCTTCATTCTCGCCGCCGTCGCCGAGATCGGTGGCGCCTGGTTAGTGTGGCAGAGCATCAGAGAGGGCCAGCCGTGGTGGTGGGCGGGTCTGGGAGTGATGGCCCTCGCGGCCTACGGGTTCATTGCCACCCTGCAGCCGGATGCCAACTTCGGGCGGATCCTTGCCGCATACGGCGGGATCTTCGTCGCGGGGTCGCTGGCCTGGGGCATGGTGTTCGACGGGTTCCGGCCCGACCGCTGGGACTTCGCGGGGTCGGCTCTGTGCCTGGTCGGTGTGGCAGTGATCATGTTCGCGCCGCGACCGGTGGCCTGAAGCGACGCTCAGGTCCGCCAGGCGACCTCCTGCCACCCGAAGGCGGCGGATGAAAAGTGGAGCGGGCGACGGGAATCGAACCCGCGTATCGAGCTTGGGAAGCTAGCGCTCTACCATTGAGCTACGCCCGCCTGAAGACCAGCCACAACCATGGCGTGAATCCCGGCAAAACAACGAGATTCAGCCTACCTCACCTGTGCCCTCTCGAAAACACTGGGTGTCAGGCGCCCGGCGGCCGGTATTTCACCTCTCCAGCTACCCGCAGGGCATTCAGGGTCTCCTCGACGCTCATGAGAACAGTTGTCTCATGGGCGCTCAGAGCCCCACCCTGGGTGATGGCCAGGGCCACCGCGGCCATCGACGCGTTGTCGGGTGCTTCCCACAGGCTGTACCCGTCGTGGGTGCCGAACGCGTACCAGAAACCGTGCAGCGTCCCGCCGACCGACTCGATGTAGGCCCGCGCCGCCGCTCCCCGGTCTTCAGGGTTGGCGATCAGCCGGGCCCACGTCTCAGGGGTGTAACTGAACTTCGATAGATAGAGTGGCATTGCCTTCCCTTTCCTCGGGCGCCGGACTGGCCGGCTACGCCCCAGTCTAGAATCTGCCAGCATAAAAGGACCCCCGGATCGGCCAGGAATTGCTGCGGCGAAGGTGGGTACCCTAAGACCATGAGCGTCGAGAAAAACACCCGGCACCTGGAAGCGGGCCTCCAGACGGATTTCACCGCCACAATGAGCTACGGCTCGTACCTTTCGCTGGGTGATCTGCTCTCGGCGCAGCACCCGGTGAGCCGCCCCGAGCACCACGATGAAATGCTGTTCATCATCCAGCACCAGACCTCTGAGCTGTGGCTGAAGCTCGTCCTGCACGAGCTCCGCGCCGTCAGGGCCAAACTGCAGGTTGATGACCTGCGGTCGGCGATGAAGGGGATCGCCCGGATCAAGCACATCCAGCGCTCCCTGACCGAGCAGTGGTCAGTCCTGGCGACCCTCACCCCCTCCGAATACGCAGAGTTCCGCGGTGACCTGGGCGCCGCCAGCGGATTCCAGTCCTACCAGTACCGCGCCGTGGAGTTTCTGCTCGGCAACAAGAACGCCGGCATGCTTGAGGTCTTCGCCAATGACCCGGCCGCCCGGGAGCTGCTGGCCACGCTGCTCGACCAGACGAGCATCTACGACGAGTTCATCCGCTTCCTCGCCCGCCGGGGACACGATGTCCCCACCGAACTACTGGACCGGGACGTCCGGACAGCCCACGTGTTCAACCCTGAGCTGGTTCAGGTTTACAAGGCGGTGTACGAGAACGCAGAGGACAACTGGGACCTCTACGAGGCCTGCGAGGAGCTGGTGGACCTTGAGGACAACTTCCAGCTTTGGCGGTTCCGGCACCTGAAGACTGTCGAACGCACCATCGGTTTCAAACGTGGCACCGGCGGGTCCTCCGGCGTCGGGTTCCTGCAGAAGGCACTGGAGCTCACCTTCTTCCCCGAGCTTTACGCAGTGCGCACGGAGATCGGCCGATAACCACTAACGTCGAGGACTGCGGTATTTTTGAACCGTGCTGATCTCCGACCGCGACATCCGAACCGAAATTGACCGCCAGCGAATCGTGCTGGACCCCTATGACGAGGCGATGGTCCAGCCATCCAGCGTGGACGTCCGGATTGACCGTTACTTCAGGTTGTTCGACAACCACAAGTACGCTCACATTGACCCGGCGGAAGATCAGCCTGAGTTGACCCGGCTGGTGGAAGTTTCCCCGCACGAACCGTTTATCCTGCACCCCGGAGAGTTCGTCCTCGGCTCAACCTACGAGACGGTGACTCTACCCGACGACATTGCCGCGCGGTTGGAGGGCAAGTCATCCCTCGGCCGACTCGGCCTGCTGACGCACTCCACCGCCGGCTTCATCGATCCAGGCTTCTCCGGTCACGTCACCCTCGAGCTCTCCAATATGGCCACCCTGCCCATCAAGTTGTGGCCCGGATCCAAGATTGGGCAGCTCTGCTTCTTCAGGCTCACCTCCCCGTCGGAACATCCCTACGGCTCCGGCCCCTACGGCAACCGCTATCAGGGCCAGCGCGGCCCGACGGCGTCGCGCAGCCACCAGAATTTCCACCGCACCGCCATCTGAGCGTGGGTGCTTCCGGCCCGACCGCTAGTGGGACGGTACGACGGCGATAGCCACCCGGGCGGGCGGCTTGACCGGGAGTAACACCAGTAGGCCAGCCAGCAGCACCACAAGAATGCCGATGATCCCGAACCGCTGCTCACCGAAGATGATGATTGACGTGGCAAACAGGGCAGGGGCCAGGAAGCTGACCGCCCGGCCGGTAGTCGCGTAAAGGCCAAACAGTTCACCCTCCTCCCCAGCCGGCGCCAGCCGGGCCAGGTACGCGCGGGATGAGGCCTGGGCCGGACCGACGAACAGGGTGAGCATCAAGCCGAACACCCAGAACGTCACATCACCGGTCCAGGTGAAACCGAAGACGTCGCGGGTGCTGGGCCCTAAAATCAGTACCGCGGAGCCGGCGATCAGCAGACCGATCAGCGAGACGATGATGACCCGCTTCGGCCCCACCCGGTCATCCAGGAAGCCACCGACAATCGCTCCCATGGCGGCGATCAGGTTGCCTGCGATGGCGAAGACGATCACCTCGCTCAGGGTGAAACCGAAGGTGCCCGCCGCGATGATGCCGCCGAAGGTGAAGACGGCCGCCAGTCCGTCACGGAAAATCGCGCTGGCCAGCAGAAAAAAGATGGTGTGGGGGCTGGTGCGATAGATGGCCTTGACCCGCCGGAACAGCAGGCCGTAGGACGCGAGGAACCCCAACTGGGCTGCTTTCTCCTTCCTGGGCACCTCCGGGACGGCGAACATCACGGGCAACGCAAACGCGAGGAACCAGAGCGCCGAGAACACTGCCACCAACCGGATGTTCAGGCCGTCAGCGGTGTCGGAACCGAACCAGGCGAAGATCGGCTCCACGAAGGCCACCAGCACCAGCACCAGGGCGACGATGCCGCCGACATAACCCATCGCCCAACCAAATCCGCTGATCCGGCCGATGCTGTCCGGGGTGGAAATCTGGGTCAGCATCGCGTTGTAGTTCACGCCGGCAAACTCGAAGAAGACGTTGGCCAGCGCGATCAGCGCGACGCCCAGGAGCAGGAACTCGGGCTGGGGGTAGACGAAGAAGCACAGCCCCGTCAGCAGTGCCACAACCAGGCTGTTCACCCCGAGCCAAAGCTTGCGGCGGCCGCCGTTGTCCGAGCGCTGCCCCGTCACGGGTGCCAGCAAAGCAATCAACACCCCAGCGGTGGCAAGCCCCCAGCCAAGTATCACTGACGCCTGGTCCTCCCCGCCAAACGCATCACTGGTGAGGTACACGGTGAACACGAAGGTGGTCATCACAGCGTTGAAGGCGGCCGATCCCCAATCCCATGAGGCCCACGCAAGAACCGGCCGGGACAGTAACCGGCCCGCACCGCCAGGAGCACCGGGCGAGGGGCCCTCCGGTGGGCCTGTCGGGAGGAAAGGTGATGGCACAGGCTGGGGGAAATCCACGCTCATACGGTGAATGCTATCCCGCCACTCCAAAGAATAGAGGAGAACAGTGGCGCGCGGTCGCGCAAACGTAACGGCATCAGCTGGTATTCCGCGAATCCGTGGACAGCCGCCCACGGCGTAACGCGGCCTGCCTGCCAGTATTCCGCAGGTAGAATAGATGGAAGCCCTTGACCGTCCGTGCTGGTAACAGCTGACCGTCTCATCTGAGAGATCAGGAGATCATCGTGCTCATCGTGCTCATCGCGTTGTTCGCCGTGTCTCTCAGCGCGCCCCTGATCTTCCGGCGGCTCGGCCGCTCGGCCTTTTATGTACTTGCCGCCGTCCCCGCGGCGGCGTTCGTCTGGCTGATTGCCACGTTCGGTCAGTACACGGGAGAGGGCCAGAGCCTCCCGGAAGGTCAGCCCAACGCACCGCCGTCGATAGTTTTCCAATGGATCCCCGACCTCAAGCTCGAACTGGCGTTCAGGATGGACACGCTGTCAGCAGTCCTGTCGCTGCTCATCCTGGGTATCGGCGCCCTCGTGCTGTTCTACTGCGCTCGGTACTTCAAACAAGATGAGTCGAACATCGGCCCGTTCGGCGCCCAACTGCTCGCCTTCGCGGGCTCGATGTTCGGGCTGGTCACCGCCGACGACCTGATCCTGCTGTTCATCTTCTGGGAACTGACCACAGTGCTGTCCTACCTGCTGATCGGTTACTCGCGGCACCGTCTGGCGGCCCGACGCGCGGCCCTGCAGGCCCTGATCGTGACCACCTTCGGCGGCCTGACGATGCTGGTGGGCATGATCATGCTCGGCCAGACCGCCGGGACCTACCGGATCTCGGACATCATGGCCCAATCCGATGCGCTGCTCGCCACCGGGATGGTGGTCGACGTCGCCGTCGGGCTGATCCTCGTGGGCGCGCTCACCAAATCCGCGCTGATCCCCTTCCACTTTTGGCTTCCCGGCGCGATGGCGGCGCCCACACCGGTGAGCGCCTACCTGCACGCCGCCGCCATGGTCAAGGCCGGCATCTACCTGGTGGCCCGGTTCGCGCCGGGGTTCGCCGAGGCCGCGTCCTGGACGCCGATGGTGATGACCCTCGGACTTGCGACCATGCTCGTCGGCGGCTGGCGAGCGCTGCGGCAGCATGACCTCAAACTGATCCTTGCCTACGGGACGGTCAGCCAGCTTGGCTTCCTCACCATGGTGGTCGGGTTGGGCGGGCCAGGCGGTGCGCTGGCCGGGTTGGGTTTGCTCGTTGCCCACGGGCTGTTCAAGGCAACCCTATTCCTCGTCGTCGGCATCATTGACCATCAGTCGGGTACCCGTGACATCCGCAAACTCGCGGGGATCCGCCGGACCGCGCCAGTGCTGGCCGTCGTCGCCACCATCGCCGCGGCATCCATGGCCGGGCTGCCGCCCTTGCTGGGGTTCGTCGCCAAGGAGTCGGTCTTTGAGACCTTCGTCCACCAGGCCGAGACCGACCCCACGCCCCTCGGGGCGATACTGCTCGTCGGCATTGTTGCCGGTTCGGCCCTCACCTTCGGCTACAGTGCCCGGTTTGTCTGGGGCGGATTTGCGGGCAAAGGAAAGGAACCCACCCCGTTCAAGACCGTCGAAAAGTCCTTCCTCCTCGCCCCGGCGGTGCTCACCGTATGCACAGTGGTCCTCGGTTTCTGGCCGGCCCCGCTGGATTCCATCATCCAGCCGTACGTCACCCTCTTCGAGGCCGACGGCGAGGAACGTTACCTCGCCCTCTGGCACGGGTTCACACCCGCCCTGCTGCTGTCCGGGGTGACTATCGCCGCCGGGCTGCTGCTGTTCTGGTTCCGCGCCCACGTGGAACGCGCCCAGGCCAAGGTTCCGTCGCTGGTTGATGCCGAGCGCGGCTACAAGTACACCATTGGGACCCTCGACGACGTCGCCGTCTGGGTCACCGGCCGCACCCAGCGTGGTTCGCTGGCGTTCTACCTGTTCGTCATCCTGACCATGGCCATCCTGACCCCGCTGACGGCGATCGTCTTCTACGACGCCCCGCTACCGGACCAATGGCACCTCGCTGACTCTCCGGGCCAGATGGTCGCCGGCGTCGTCATTATCCTCGGGGCCCTCGCGGCCCTCCGCGCCACCAAACGCTTCATGGCGGTCCTGATGGTGGGCGTCACCGGCTACGGGATGGCGCTCATTTTCGCTCTGCAGGGTGCACCCGATCTGGCACTGACCCAGATGCTGGTGGAAACCATCGTCCTGGTGGCATTTGTCCTCGCCCTCCGCTCCCTGCCAGCCCGGCTGTGGCAGCGGGAACCTGGCCGGTACCGGTTGCTGCGAGCGGTGCTGGGCATCTCCTTCGGCCTGGTGATGGCCGCGATCGCCATGTCCTCCATGGCCTCCCGCGTCGCCGTCCCGGTGTCGCTGGAATACCCTGCGTTGGCCTACGACGACGGCGGCGGAGAGAACATCGTCAACGTCACGCTCGTGGATATCCGGGCGTGGGACACCTACGGCGAAATCTCCGTCCTGGCCATCGCTGCCACGGGCATTGCCAGCCTGATCTTCATCCGCGGGCGCGGCGACACCCGCCAGCGGGCGAAGAGCGTCAAATCCGGAACTGTTGACCGTGGACAGGAGCCGATTGCCAAGTTCGGCCGGGAAGCTGCAGCCTTGGAACTGGCGCGGAAGTTCTCGTCGGTTTCCCGCGACGCCTGGCTGGTCGCAGGCCGCACCCTCGCTCCCGAACGCCGCTCCATCATCTTCGAAGTGGTCACCCGGCTGCTCTTCCACTCGATCATCATCTTCTCGATTTACCTGCTCCTTGCCGGCCATAATCTTCCGGGCGGCGGGTTCGCTGGTGGCCTGATGGCGGGGCTGGCCCTCACCGTGCGGTACCTGGCCGGTGGACGCTTCGAGCTTGCAGAGGCCAGCCCGGTCAGTGCGGGCGTCCTGCTGGGAACGGGAATGGCCACCGCGTCGCTGACCGCCGTCGTGCCCGTCCTTCTGGGCGGCCAGATCCTGCAAAGCGCCATCCTCGAATTCACCATGCCCGTCTTCGGGGACGTCAAATTCGTCACCTCCACGATCTTCGATATCGGTGTCTACCTGGTGGTGGTGGGGCTGGTCCTCGACGTGCTGCGCAGCCTCGGATCGGAGATTGATGAGCGCAGCGAAGGCCTTTCAGCGACCGACGACCCGGACGACATGCAGGCCCAACAGCAAGAACACACCGAATCCGGCGAGGGAGTGGTCCGATGAGCGTGAACATCACCCTGCTGGTGGTGATGGCCGCCCTGTTCGCGGCAGGCATCTACCTCCTATTGGAACGCAGCCTGACCAGGGTACTTCTGGGCCTGATTCTCCTTGCCAACGGCGCCAACATCCTGCTTCTTTCGACCGGGGGCCAAGCGGGCGTCGCTCCGCTGTTTTCGGCGGACATTCCCGCCGAGGACTACTCCGATCCGCTGCCCCAGGCGCTGATCCTCACGTCCATTGTGATCTCCTTCGCCGTGACGGCTTTCATGCTGGGCATCATCTACCGGTCCTGGGTGCTGGGCCGTCGCGACGAGGTCCAGGATGACATGGAAGACCGCAGGGTGGCGAGCCAGGGCAGCTTCGATGCCGAAGACGACGCCGACGTTCCCGAGGAGACAACAGAATTCACTCCGCTGGAGGAAGCTGAGGAAGCCCCTGGATCTCAAAACGCCGGAGTCCTCAGCCCTCCCTCCGACCCGAAGGAGTCCCGGTGAACATCGCAAGCCTCGCACCGTTGGCCGTAGTCTTGCCGTTCCTCGGCGCGGCAATTGCCTTTCTACTGATCCGTCATTCCCGGTCCCAGCGCGCGGTCAGCATCTCGACTCTCAGTATCACCCTGGTGCTCGAACTGTTTCTGCTGCACAATGCCGCCAACCATGGGGCGACGGCGGTGTTCATCGGCGGGTGGATGCCGCCGTTCGGGATCACCCTGGTTGTCGACCAATTCTCGGCCCTGATGCTGGTCATCTCCACGGCCGTCAGCCTCGCCGTGCTGATCTACGCTACCGGGCAGGGTATGACGGACGGCGATGAAGACGGACCGATTTCGATCTTCCACCCCACCTACCTGATCCTGGTGGCCGGCGTCTCCAACGCTTTCATGTCCGGAGACCTCTTCAACCTGTACGTGGGCTTTGAGATCCTGCTGACCGCAAGCTACGTCCTGATGACCCTGGGCGGAACCACGCCACGGATCCGGGCGGGCGTCACCTATGTGGTCGTCAGCGTGGTGTCCTCCCTGCTCTTCCTCATCGCGATTGGCATGATCTATGCCGCCACCGGCACTATCAACCTGGCAGACCTCGCGATCAAGCTCGGCGAGATAGACCCCTCCACCCAGATGATGCTGCACCTGATGCTGCTGGTCGCCTTCGGGATCAAGGCGGCGGTGTTCCCACTCTCCTTCTGGCTCCCGGACTCCTACCCGACGGCGCCCGCGCCCGTTACCGCCGTGTTCGCCGGGTTGCTCACCAAGGTTGGCGTCTACGCGATGGTGCGCACCGAGACGCTGCTCTTTCCTGGGGACCGGATCAACACCTTGCTGATGGTGGTAGCCATCCTCACCATGCTGGTGGGGATCCTGGGTGCCCTGGCTCAGGCGGACATCAAACGAATGTTGTCCTTCACCCTGGTTAGCCACATCGGGTTCATGATTTTTGGGCTGGCGATCTCGACAGTGGTCGGGTTGGGCGCCGCGATCTTCTATGTGGCTCACCACATCACGGTGCAGACCAGCCTGTTCCTGGTCACCGGGCTCATCGAACGCCGCGGTGGGACCGCCAACATGGACCGTCTCGGTGGGCTTGCCAGGATATCCCCCTTGCTGGGCGTCCTTTTCTTCATCCCGGCGATGAACCTGGCCGGCATCCCTCCCTTCTCAGGTTTCCTGGGCAAGCTAGGCATCCTGCAGGCCGGGGTGGAGCTGGGTTCGCCGATCGCCTACAGTGCCGTCGCCGCCAGTGTGCTCACCAGCCTGCTGACCCTGCTGGCGGTAGCCCGGGTCTGGAACCGCGCGTTCTGGCGTCGCCCCGAAGACGCCCTCCACCCGGATCCGATCCTGCTGGCCACCAAAGCTGATGGCTCCTCGGTTCGCACCTCGCAGCGCGTCAACGGCGAATCCACCGGCCGATTCTCAGGGCGGAATCCGGTAGACCTGCTGCCCCGTACCATGGTCGGCCCAACGATGGGGCTGGTCGGGCTGGGCGTGCTCCTGACGCTGCTGGCAGGGCCGCTCTTCGAAATCAGCGACAATGCTGCACGGAACATGCTGGAGCGCACCGACTACATCGATGCTGTCCTCGGCGAGGGGAGCACTCCATGAGTCGGCAGCGGATCCCCTTCATCACCGAATTGCCTTTGATTATCTGGCTGGTGATCGTCTGGGGCGCCCTGTGGCAGGACTTCAGCGTAGGCAACCTCGTCTTTGGCGGACTGATCGCCTACGGGGTTGCCAACCTGCTCTACCTTCCGCCGGTGGAGCTCAGTGGCCGGTTCAATGTGCTGTACGCGGTGCCCTTCACGGGGCGCTTTATCTACAAACTTGTAGTCGCGAGCTTCGAGGTGTTCTGGCTCTCCGTTACCCGCGGTCCACGGCTCGTCAACGCTGTTGTCGCGGTGCGGCTGCGCAGCCAGTCTGACCTGTTGGTGACCGCCACTGGCCACGCGCTGTCCCTGATTCCAGGGTCCTTGATCGTCGAGGTGGACCGGTCTACGTCCACCCTGTACCTGCATTGCCTGAACGTCGCAACGCCCGAGGACGCTGCAAAGATCCGAGCTGATGTGCGCGCCACCGAAGCCTGGCTCATCCGGATGATGGGAACCCGGGACGACCTCGTGTTGCTGAAGACCGAAATGCGCTTTGCCGCGGAGAACGCGAACCACCAAGGAGGGGCCAATACATGATGGTCGCTGCTATCACCATCGCCGGAGGATTCCTCATCCTGGCGGCCCTGTGTGCGCTTTACCGGATTGCCCGCGGCCCGTCGATCCTGGACCGGGTGCTGGCCATCGACGTGCTGCTTGCAACCATCGGTGGAGCGCTCGCCATGGACATGGCCGTCAACCGGCATCTAGATAATGTGGTGCTCCTGGTCGCCATCTCGGTGATCGGGTTCATCGGTTCGGTCACCGTGGCCCGCTTTGTCACGGACAGGAGCAGGACATGAGCGACACAGTGACCGATGCCCTGACCGCCCTGCTGCTCATGGGTGGAGCTCTGATGTCGTTGGCGGCCGGGATCGGACTGCTCCGGTTCCCTGACCTGCTGACCCGGATGCACGCGGCCACCAAACCACAGGTACTGGGGTTGCTCTTGTTCCTGCTGGCGATGGGGCTGCAACTGCGCAGTTGGGTGTTGGTTCCTGTCCTGGTGGTGTGCTGGATTTTCATGCTGCTGACCGTCCCGGTCTCAGCACACATGGTGGGCCGGGCAGGCTACCGGACCAAGCACATGAGGCGTGATCTGCTCAGCATGGACGAACTGGATGAGGTAGTGGAGCGTGCGGCCAACAAAAGGGCGCCCGGTCGGAAACCGACCGAGCGCCCCGAGGATACGTAGTACTGTCTACGTCAGATTGCGGGTCTTCGCGAAGCGCAGGGCTGCCTTCTGGGTGGTGCGGTTGGTCAGCACCTGTAAAACGGCACGCACGGCTCCCGAGATCAGAGCGAACGCGATGGCGGAACGCAGGCTGTTTTCGAGGGCATCCTCTTCCTTTGGTGTCGATTTGCCGGTGGCCTTATGCCAGATAAAATCCACTAGCTTGGCGCCAACAATGCCAGCGCCAAGGCTCAGCGCAACGCCGAGCAGTTTCATAAGCTGATTCATGGGTTTCTCCTTCGGTGGTGGCTTTTTTCCAAGCCTAGCGTTTCCCTCCGGCTACGACGACGCGCCTCCCGCCATCGGACTCTCCCATCCCTGCCGCGTTGGCAGCCAGGAACACCACGGGTGTAGAGTCGAGATTGCTAAACATACGACAGGGGAGCGCCGTCCATCCAGGTGGGCGGGCGCTGAGAGTGCGGACTGCCGCAGACCCTCGAACCTGATCCGGCTAGTACCGGCGAAGGGAGTCGAGTATCTCAGGGTGCCCGGCCAGCGGCATTGCTGCGGGCCGGTCTACCCTCCCCTCCTGCACCTCAGGAGGATTCTTCATGGCTTCATCAACAGCACAGACCCACAGCACCCCCACCTTTCGGACCCGCAATCAATGGCGGGTGGTCGATATCGTGGTCGCCTCGGTGGTGGCGGTCGCCGTCGGGGTGGTGTTTTTCGCCTGGTCGGCTGGCTACACGGGTATTTCAGCCCTCACCGGTGCCTTCCCTCCACTGGCCGGTCTCTACACCGGCGGCTGGCTGATCGCCGGAGTCCTCGGGGGCCTCATCATCAGGAAACCGGGCGCCGCCATCTACTGCGAGGTGCTGGCAGCAGCCGTTTCGGCGATGCTCGGCACCCAGTTCGGACTGACCACCCTGTTGTCCGGCCTCATCCAGGGGATCGGCGCGGAGCTGATCTTCCTGCTCTTTCTGTACCGCACGTGGAACCTTGGCGTGGCACTGCTTGCGGGCCTCGGCTCCGGGCTCGCCTTGGCGATCAGCGAGAACGTCCTCTACAACGCGCTGTGGGCGGTGGAGTGGCAGTTGATGTACGTGGCATTCGCTGCCATCTCGGGGGTAGTGATTGCCGGGTTGGTCTCCTGGCTGGCGGTCCGAGCCCTGGCCAAAACGGGAGTCCTCTCGGCTTTCGCCTCCGGACGAACGGCTGACGTCTAACCGGGATGGCTGAACTGGTCAGCGCTCCGGCCGTCAGCATCAGCGCGCAGGGCTGGAGTTGGCGCCACGCCGGGCGCAAGATCCCCGCGGTCCAGGACCTTGACCTGGCGGTCGCGCCTGGTGAGCGGGTGTTGCTGTTGGGTGCGTCCGGGTCAGGGAAATCGACCCTGCTGCACGGGCTGGCCGGGGTCCTCGGGGACGAGGGGCAGGGCGAACAGCACGGGTCCCTCACCCTCGATGGCCAGCCCCCGGGGGCAGTGCGCGGGCGCGCCGGACTGGTCCTCCAGGACCCCGACACGCAGATCGTGCTGGCCAGGGTGGGCGACGAGGTGGCTTTTGGTGCCGAGAACCAAGCCGTTCCCCGGACGGAGATTTGGGAACGTGTCCGACGCGCGCTCGACGACGTCGGGCTGGCCGTCCCCCTGAACCATCCGACAACGGCACTCTCCGGGGGCCAGAAGCAACGCCTGGCGCTGGCGGCAGTGCTGGCGATGCAGCCGGGGTTGCTGCTCCTCGACGAACCCACGGCTAACCTCGACCCGGCCGGCGTGCTGGAGGTACGCGACGCCGTCGTGCGGGTCCTGGACCGCACCGGCGCCACGTTCGTGGTGGTGGAGCACCGGGTGGCCGTGTGGGCCGACGTGGTGGACCGGGTGGTGGTGCTTGCGGCCGACGGCGGTATCCTCGCTGATGGACCGCCCGGCACGGTGCTCACCGACCCGGCGGCCCGCGCCCGGCTGGCGGAAGCCGGAGTGTGGATCCCCGGCCAACAACGGACGCCCCCCGTGCTGCGGCCCGAGCCGGGGGAAGCGCTGCTCGCAGCGAGCGGACTCGCGGTGGCGCGGACCAAGCGCGGCCCGGCCGTGCTCGACGGCGTCAATGTCACCCTGAGCGCAGGATGCTCTCTGGGAATTGTCGGTCCCAACGGGGGAGGGAAGTCGACGCTTGCACTGACCCTCGCTGGCCTGCTACCGACGCGGGGCGGCCGGTTGGAGGCGGCACCCGCGCTAACCCGTGGCATCGGGAGCAATCCGCACGCCTGGAAGTCGGCGCAACTGGTGACCCGCATCGGAACGGTCTTTCAGGAACCCGAACACCAGTTCCTGACCCACCGGGTGATCGACGAGCTGGAGTTTGGTCCCCGGCGGTTGGCGGGCAGCGACGAGGCAGCAGTGCGACGGCGGGTGGATCCCATCGCCGAGCGGCTCAGGCTGACCTCGCTGTTGCAGGCCAACCCGTTCACGCTGTCCGGCGGCGAAAAGCGGAGGCTCTCGGTGGCGACCATGCTGGTCACCGATCCTGACATCCTGGTGCTGGACGAGCCCACCTTCGGGCAGGATGCCAACACTTGGGCGGAACTGGTGGCACTGCTGGCGGAACTGATCCACAACGGCGGCAGCCTCCTCGCGGTCACGCATGACCAGGAATTCACCGCAGCGCTGGGGAGCCGGGTGCTGCGGGTCGACGATCGCCGGGCCGTGCTGGAGGCGACGTTGTGAGCGTCAATGTTCTGACCCCCCAGCTCACGGGACGGCTGCTGTCACGGGCCAACCCGTTGTCGAAGCTGTTCGCCGCTGTGCTGGTAACGATCGTGGTGATGCTCAGCATCGATTGGGTGAGCGCCGCCGTCGTCCTCGGGTGTGAACTGCTGCTGCTGCCGCTGAGCGGCATCAGCGCCTGGCAACTGCTGAAGCGGACCTGGCCCCTGGTGGCGGCAGCGGTGGTCGCCGCCTACGGCACGGCACTGCTGGCCGAGAAGACCGGCGCGGTCCTGCTGGAAATTGGGCCGATCCTGTTCACCCAGGACTCGGTGAACTCGGGGATCGCCATTGGTCTACGCGGGCTGGCCATCGCCCTTCCCGGTATTTTACTGCTGAGCACCACCGACCCGACAGATCTGGCCGATGCGCTGGCGCAAAAGCTGCGGCTGCCGCACCGCTTTGTGTTGGGTGCCCTGGCGGGGTTGCGGCTTGTCGGGTTGCTGGTCGATGAGTGGCGGACCCTCGGACTGGCCCGGCATGCACGGGGCGTCGGGTCTGAAGGTAACCCGGTGGCCCGGCTGAAAAGCTTTCTTGGGCAGGCGTTTGGCCTGATCGTGCAGGCTATCCGCCGTGCCACCCGGCTGGCGGTCGCCATGGAGGCGCGCGGTTTCGGGGCCGGAGACCGCACCTGGGCGAGGGAAAGCACCTTCAGCCGGCTCGACCTCTGGGTCTGTCTGGCGGGGATACTGATCGCCGGGGCCGCGGTGACCGCAGCGGTACTGGCGGGGACCTGGAACTTCCTCCTCGGCGCGTCCTAAGGAGCTCGGCGCCGTCCAGCGATCTCGGCGGCCCGCCGGCGGAGATGGTCACGTTCCGCTTCGTTCCCGCATAAGGCGATAGCGGCGTCGAATGAGGCACCTGCCTCAGCGTTCCGCCCCGCGCGAACCAGGAGTTCCGCCCGCACCGCAGGCAGCCGGTGATGATGGGGGAGCCGTCCGTCTAGCCCATCGAGCAACAGGAGCCCGGCGTCCGGCCCATCGGCTTCCATCACCGCAACAGCGCGCGCGAGGCGGACCACCGGCGAACCGGTCAGCGCGTCCAACTCGGCGTACAGGTAGGCGATGCGTCCCCAGTCGGTCTCTGCTGCGCGCGCGGCGACCGCGTGCTGGGCAGCGATCCTCGCCTGGAGCGCATAGTCCCTGGCCAGAGCAAGACTGTCGGCGGGGACCCGTCCCAGCAGTTCCAGCCCAACGCCGATCTCGCCGGTGTGCCACTGGCTGCGATCCTGATCGGGAAGGAGCACCAGCGCCCCAGAGGGTGAGACCCGAGCGTCCCGACGGGAATGCTGCAGGGTCATCAGGCTCAGCAGGGCGAGCACGACCGGTTGGTCAGGAAGCAGGGCATCAAGCACCCGTGCCAACCGGATGGCCTCGGCCGCTGACGACGTCCGTACCGGTCCATCGCCGGTGGCCGGCGCGTACCCGGAGGTGAACACAAGGTAGATGACGGCGGCGACGACGTCCAGCCGTTCGGCCATCCGCTCCGGTGCGGGCACGGTGAAGGGGATGCCAGCTGCCGCCACCTTCTTTTTCGCCCGGGTGAGGCGGGCCGCCATGGTTGGCTCCTGCACCAGGAATAGCCGGGCGATCTCGCTGACGTTCAGCCCGTTGACGAACCGGAGGGACAACGCCGCCCGGGCGTCGGGGGACAGAGCGGGATGGCAGCAGGTGAAGAGCATCCTTAGCCGCTCGTCGGGGATGTGCCCGCCGTCGTCGACGGCGTTGGCCGCTGCGTCCCGCGCCTCGGCGTCCACCACCATCAGCGGTTCCCGGCGTTGCGCGATGGCCTCCGAACGCACCCGATCAAGGGCCCGACGGCGGGCGGCAGTCAGCAGCCACGCCGCCGGCGACTCCGGGATGCCGTCGCGCGGCCAGGTGCGTACCGCCGTGGCAAAAGCATCAGTCAGCGCGTCCTCGGCCAGATCCAGGCGACGGAAGCGGCCCACCAGGAGGGCCAGCAACCGCGCCCAGTGCTCTTGCCAGGCCCGCTCGAGCGCGACCGCTGCGGCATCGGGTAGACCCGGCATCGGCGTTGGCCTTTAGTACTCGACGACGGGACGCAGTTCGACCGTGTATTCGGGCAGCAGCTTCACCAGGTCAACCGCCACGTCAAGGTCGGGGACGTCGAGCACATAGAACCCGCCCAGCTGCTCCGCGGTCTCCGCGAACGGTCCATCGGTGAGGCCCACCTGGTTGCCTCGACGGCGTACCGTCGTGGCGGTGGACACGGGGGCGAGGGCTTCACCCGCGATGACCTTCCCCCGTCGGCGTGCGGCCTCGGAGAAGGCATCATGTTCGGCCATGTACCGCGCTTGCTCGGACTCGGTGGCGTTGGCCCAGACCGACTCATCCTGGTACAGAAACACTGCGACTTTCATTTAGCCGCCCTCGCTCGGTCGGATCGTGGCCCGGATCTCCGCCGGCCCGGTGGTATCAGCCAATAACTCATTGACCAGTTTCGTCAGCGCTTCTACGTTGTCGGTTTCCACCAGATAGAACCCGCCCAGCTGTTCGGCGGTCTCGGTGTAGGGGCCGTCCGTGATGCCCACAGTCTCGCCGCGGAGGATCCTGGCGGTTGCGGACGGCTGCAATTCGGCGCCGCCGGTCATGGTGTGCCCGTCTTCGGCGCAGCGCCGGGCGAACTCGGTGTGTCGGCCGTACGTCGCGGCTCGTTGCTCGGGGGTCGCTTCCTGCCAGGCTGTCTCGTTGTCGTGTAGCAGGATGATGTATTCGGTGCTCATCGCATCTCCTATCGTGCCCTTGTGAGGACGCCGTTTGCGTCGCTCATTTTCATGACGGTCGAATGGAGCCGAAATCGACACCCGGCTCAGGAAATTTTTGCCACCAACTCCGACAGCTCGGCAGTGAGCTCAGGGGCAGCGGCGATCTGCTGACCGTCGAGGGAATTTACCGGGGCGAGGAGACGGATGCTGGAAATCAGCCAGACGCCGTCGGCGTCGTACAGGTCAGCCGGGACCAGCGGCCCGTACCCCAGTTCCCACCCCGCAGCCTTCGCCACCGTGAACAACGCGTTCTGCGAGGTCCCGGGCAGGATCCCGCTTTCCAGCTGCGGGGTCAGCAGCGTCTTGATGCCGTCCCGGACCCGGGCCAGCAACACGGTCGACGTCGGCCCCTCCAGGACCTTGCCGTCGGAGGACGTGAAGATGACGTCGTCGGCGTCGTGGTCGTGCGCATACCTGACGGCCGCCATGTTGACGGCGTAGGACAGGGTCTTCGCTCCCATCAGCAACCACGGAGCCCGTTGCGCCACAGTGCTGTCGTAGCCACGGTCCAACAACAGCACGGCCAGACCGTCTCGCCGCTGACGTTGCGTCCTGGCTGGGACCGGGGACACCTGCACCCAGGCGGTGGGGGAATCGGCACCCTCAACGCCGCGGGTGACCATGAGCTTCACCGCCAGTTCCACGTCGGCCGGACCCGTCGTCGTCGCGGCGTACGCGTCGAGCGCGGTGGCGATGGCCCGACGCCAAGCATCCTGGGCGGGCAGGTCCAGGTTGAGCGCGTGTGCCGATGACCCGAGCCGGTCGAGGTGGGCCTGCACCTTCCGGGCTTCCCCATTGAGCGCCAGCAGGGACTCGAAGATGCCATCCCCGCGGGTGGCGCCGAGGTCGGTGGCCATCAGTTGCGGCACCGAGGCGTCAGCGACGCGGCCGTTGTCGTAGTCAGGATCGAGGAACACGAGAACAGTCATGGCATCAGCATAGTTGCGCGTCGGCCGACGACGGTGTCCTTGGCCTATCTTCTCGCGACAACGGTATCGGATAGAATTTCATCAGTAGTGTTACTAGTTGTACGCATCCCCGTGGTAACGGGAATGCTCTCAAAGAATGGACAGTCATTGTGATCGGATTTATCGTCGCGGGTCTCATCATCGGCGCGCTCGCGCGCCTCATCAAACCGGGCAAGCAGAACCTCGGGCTGCTGGCGACGCTGCTGTTGGGACTTGTCGGTTCAGTGATCGGCGGCATCATTGCCAGCCTCCTGGGAACCGGGAAGATCTTCGAACTTAACGTGATCGGCTTCGTGGCAGCTGTGATCGCTTCTGTATTGCTGATTGGCGTCGCCGAGGGCATCAGCGGACGCCGCAAGGTCCGCCGCTAAACAGCCGGACCGGCTCCGGCCGGTTGGTTCTTCCCGACGGCGTGCAGGTCTGCCCAGGTGCTGGTACCGCAATGGGCCGTTCGCCGGCGTGTCGCGCCGCAACCCCCTGAACGGGTCGCGCAACCTGAGCAAACCTGCAGGCTGGTCAGGCTGTGCTCAGCCAGCCATGGGTCATTTTGGTGTCGTTGATCTTGGTTCCTCTAGGTTTTGCGCTGGGAACTGTGCGCCGTTCGATTTCGCTCCTCCGCACTGATACTGATGCCTTGCTGCGTCAGATCTGATTGACGGCGCGGCCGGCTTGCCCTAGCTATCCGGGAATTCGGCGCCGAGACCGGACAACACGCCAAACGCCTTGGCCCGGACCTCATCCCACTCGTCCGCCGGGTTTGAGTCGGCGGTGATCGCCCCGCCAACACCCAGGGTCAGGCGGGTGCCGCCGTCGTCGTCCTCAAGCACGAGCGTACGGATGACGACGGCGAGGTCGGCTGCGCCGTTCAACGAGAAGTAGCCGACGGCGCCCGAATACAGGCCGCGCGGGGCTCCCTCCAACCGGTCGAGGATGGCCATTGTGCTGATCTTTGGCGCGCCGGTCATCGACCCGGCGGGGAATGCAGCGGCCACGGCCTCGGTGCGGGACGTCCCGGGTCGCAGCTGGGCGTCGATGGTGCTCACCATCTGGTAGACGGTGGCGTACCGCTCAATTTCGCACAACCGGCTGACGCTCACGCTGCCGGGGACGGCAACGTGGGACAGGTCGTTGCGCAGCAAATCAACGATCATGATGTTCTCGGCGCGGTCCTTGTGGGACGTCAGCAGGTCTTCCCGCAGGGCTCGGTCGAGTTCCGGATCAGGCGAACGACGGCGGGTGCCCTTGATCGGCTCGGCCCGCAAGGAGCCGCTGGCGCTGAGCTGCAGGAACCGCTCAGGGGAGGTGCTGGCCGCAGCGAAACCCGGAAACCTGAGGAAATGGCCGAAGGGAGCCGGGCTGACCCGGCGCAGGGAACCATACACGTCGAGGGGCCGCAGGGGCTCGGCGGTGTGGGCCTGCAGGGAGGTGGTCAGGCACACCTCGTAGGTGTTGCCCTCCCGGATCTCCGCCTGCGCCCGGCGGACCTTGTCCAGGTAGCCGGTCCGGGTGTCGCGGGAGGTGAAGACCGGCGCCGGGCCGGCGGCCGGGGCAGGGTCCTGCGGGTGCGCCTCAGCGACGGCTGCGCGGGCCGAGGCGAGCCACTCCTGTGCGTCTTCGTCGTGGGAGGTCCCGGCCAGGGTCAGCAGATAGGTGGCCTGCTGCTCGTGGTCCAGGACGACGGCGCGGCCCGCGAACAGGAGCACCGCGTCAGGGAGAGGGCTGGCGGGGACCGAAATGCCACCCGTTTCCCGTCTGAGCTCATAGCCAAGATAGCCGAGCCAGCCCAGCGTAAAGCCGCACTCATAGTCCTCGGGGGTAGGCACCGCCCGACGACCCCAGGTCGTGTCGAGCCAGCGGAAGAACGGCCCGGGGATCCGGGCCGTGACCGGCCCGGAGACGATCTCGGTGCTGCCGGCGGTGTGCCGGGCCAGCTGGCCGTACTGCCCGCCGTCGTCGGCCATGATGCTGAACCGGCTCCGCCCGCCCACACCCGCCTCCGCGTCCGAACTGTCCAGCCAGACGGCGGCCTCGGAAGGCCCATAGAGGGCGGCGAACAGGGCACCACCATCGGGACAGCCGGCCAGCCGCTCGACCTGGACGGAGGCGGCGCGGCGCTGCGCGCGCTCCACCGCGAGCAGCGATCCGCACTGAGGCAGCCCGGTCAGGGCCACCCGGGCCCGCTCCGGTGCCGCGGCGTCCTGGTGCCCGTCAACCACCAGGTCGGCGGTGACCTGCGGCTGATCGTGGTCGAGCCACGTTTGTTCCTGCCGGGCCCAGCGCTCCCAGAACGGCGCGTAGGTGTCACCGTCGCGGGTCAGCGCGCTGGAACGCCTGACCTCTTCAGGGGCGTCCACCCAGATGCTGACGTCAAGGAATTCCCGAGCGGTCCGGCAGGCTGCGCCCACCCCCTCAACGATGACGACGTCGGCTGGTTCGGTGCGGCGTCCCGGGCCATCGTCGCCGGCGGCCCAGTCCCAGGCCCGCCAGGTGGCGGTGCGCCCGGCGGCGAGAGGGCGGAGCACCGACGCAACGTAACGGTCCATGCCGGATTCCAGGCCATCCCAGCCCGGGTAAATATCTTCGAGGTGAAACAGGCTCACCGTGTGGTGCTCACGGAGCAGCGCGGCTAACTCGACCGCGAGCCGGGTCTTGCCGGCCCCCGAGCGACCGTCAACAGCAATGATCAACGGTGCGACGGCGGTCCCGGCTGTCGGTGGCATGGGCAGTGGATCCTTCGGGGTGTCGTCAGGCGACGGCGAGCAGGACGCCCACGGCTACAAACAGTAGGCCAAAGACACGGTTGAGGACGACCTGCCCGCGCGGGTTCTGCGTAAACCGCCTGAACGATTTGGCGGCAGCCGCATAGAAGAACCACATCACCAGCACGTCGATCGCCACCACAGTGCCCGCCAGGATGCCGTATTGGCCCAGCAGCGGTTCGGAGGGCCTGATGAACTGGGGGATGAAGGCGAGGAAAAAGACGATGGCCTTCGGGTTGAGCAGGTTCACCCACAGGCCCCGGCGGAACAGGGAGAAGGCGCCCTCCACCCGGCGGACGGCGGCTGCCTCCTCGAGCTCGGGGGCCTGGAAGAGCTTCCGGATGCCCAGATAGACCAGGTACGCGGCGCCTCCGAAGCGGATCACGTTGAACGCCACCGGTGAACTCGCCACGAGCAGCCCGACGCCGGCAGCCACTACCGCAATGTGCACCAGGAGGGCTACCTGCTGCCCGAGGATGCCCCACATCGACCGACGGAAACCCACCGTCAGCGAGTTGCTCATGGTGTTGACCGCCCCCGCGCCGGGGCTGAAACTGATGAGGGCCTGGGCTCCAAGCAGAGCCAGCCAGACGGAAAATGTCACCAACTGATCCTAGCTGCGGCGTTGGCCCCGCGGTGCGGGGAATCCAGACCACGAAATGTATCGTCATAGGGTGACTAGGCCAGGTATACGAAGGGCAGCCCTACTGGTGACCGGCCTGACCGCCGTGTCCACCCTGTTCGGGTTTGTCCGTGACGTTGTCATCGCCGCCGTCTTCGGCGCCGGTGCCGCACTCGACGCCTACCTGGTGGCCCAGGGCCTGATGAACATTGTGCTGGGCCTGATCGCCTACGCCATGGCCCGGTCGGCGATCCCTGTCACCTCCCGCGAGGCCGCTGAGGAAGAGGGCGGGTGCCGGGGCCACCCCGGGTTCGATACCGCCCTCACCGTCACTATGATCGTGCTCGGTGTGGGCGGGGTGGTGATGAGCATCTTCGCCGGTCCGGTAACCGCGATTATTGCCCCGGGGTTCGACGGCGCCCAGGCCGAGACCACCGAAGCGCTCACCCGCATCGTGCTGATCGCGACGGTGCTGATCGCCGGAACTGATCTGCTGGCGTCCCTGTCGCAGTCGCATGGGCGGGTTGCCTGGTCGGCTCTCCAGGGGGTTCCGTTCAACATCATCATGATCGGCGCAGCGGGACTGTTCGGTCCCACCTACGGGATTGCCGCGCTCGCCGTGGGCTTCGTCGTCGGATCGGGGGCGAGGCTGCTCCTGCAACTCCCGCCGCTGTTCTCCCTGGGTACCGGGGTGCGTCCCCGGCTGAACCTTCGCGACCCGGGGTTTCGGGAAATGGCGCGGCTAATGCCGCCCATGCTGGTGGGCAGCGCAATCGGCAACATTAACACGCTGGTGGATCGAGCGGTGGGCTCCACCCTTGATGAAGGTGCCATCACCGCCCTGTCTTACGGTTGGCGTCTCGTGAATCTTCCCGAGACCCTGATCATTGCGTCCCTCCTCGTACCCCTGTATCCGGCGTTGAGCGCTTCCTCAACCAACATCGCCGAAGTGCGCCGGCTGGTCGGGCGGGGGCTTGCGGTAGCTGTGACCGTACTGACGCCGTTGTGTGTAGTGATGATTATTGCCGCCGAACCGCTCGCGGAGGTGGCCTTCGGCCGCGGTGCCTTCACCGGCGATGACATCGCTGCAACGGCCACCGCTTTGGCCTGGTATGCGCCAGCACTGCTGGCACTTGGGTGCCGGCAAGTGGTGGTCAGTGCCTCCTACGCCCTCGGCGATGCGCGGGCGCCGGTGGTCGTAGCGGTGATCGCTATGGTCATCAACGTAGTCGGTGACATCCTGCTCGCGCCGACTATGGGCATTGCCGGTATCGCGCTGGCCACCGCTGCCTCCCTGGGCTTCGCAGCCCTTGCAAACAGCTGGCTGCTGCACCGCCGCCATCAGGGTCTTGATCTTGGGGCGGCCACGGCGCTTCTGGCACGGGCCCTGGGGCTCGCGGCGATAGCCGGAGTGGCCGGCGTCGCCGTGCTCGCGGTGGTGGCGGAGCAACCCGCCCTAGTGGCCGGCGGGGCTGTGGCGCTGGTGGTGTGCGGGGTGTACCTGGCCGGGCTGGCGCTGCTGCGCGCGCCGGAGCGGCTCCTCGCCCTCGACCTGGTCAAAGGCGTCGCACGGCGGGGGCGGCGGGGTTGACCGAGGCGGATCAGGGGACGGCTGCGGCCGGTGTGGGCTTCCGGTCCACCCGTCGCAGCCGAGCCGAGGCCAGGTGCAGGGTCGGCCCCAAATCCTTGACATCCCACACGCTGTGGCGGGACCGGCCCGCCCACCGCAGGGTGTTCACCACGTCTGCAACCGGCCCACCGCGTCGTTCGACGCTGGCCCGTCGCAGGTCCCCGGCGGTCCACGCGTAGCGCATCCCCGGGGTAGCGTCGGCTAACTTCTCTACGTTCTCACCCAGCACCAGACGCCCCCACAGATCGGTCAGTCCCGGACGTGATGCGTTGGTCAAAGCCATCGAGCCGAAGAACCGGCCGTTGAGGTCGATCAGGTGATGGACGCCGTCGTCGTCGATTAGGAACTGCAACTCCACCAGCCCCCACCAGTCCAGATCACTCAGCAGAGCCTCCGCGCGGGCGGCCAACTCCTCGTCCACGGGTACGGTCTCCGCGCGGGTGGACACACCGTTGGGTGTGGGCCAGAGCCGGGAGGTGACCTGTTGCACCCGGCCGTTGAGGCGGCCGTCGTGGAAGACGCCGATCAGCGCGCCCAGATGACCCTGGACCGGTTTCTGCAGAATCGGTTCGGCGCCGGCTTTCCGAACCCGGTCGATCTGAGGGCCAGCCGAGACGACGTCGGGGAAAAGTTTCGCTTCAATCCGGTGGGGGCGGGTCTGCCCGTGGGCCCAGTGCGACAGGCATTTGACCACCACCGGACCCCGCCACTCCGTCATGGTTTGGTCGGTGGCTGGCACAGTGCGGGGTGCCGCGAGGCCGAGCCGGTGGGCGCGTGCGGTGAGGTCCACCTTGTTGAGGGCAGCGTCGACCACCGCGGCGGGCGGATGGGCCACATGGGTGGGGATGTCGTCGCGGTAGGTTGCGAGCGCTGCCATCCAGTCGTCGCCGCCGCCGAACACGACGTCGTACGACCCGAGAGCCACCGCCCGGCGGACACCCTCGGTGAACGCGCTGCCGTCCTGGCGCGGTCGGGGCACTACATGCCGGGCGGAGCAGGCGGCTGACGCGCCGAGCATTCCGCCGTCGTCGGGGGTGCCAACACCTACCAGCCAGCCGGACTGGCGCAAGGATCGGACGGCAGCGAGGGCACCCCTGTCCCGGCTGGTACTGATGACCAGGGCTCGCGGCCCCTCATGTGATGTGTATGTCACGCTCGCCTCAAGATGTGGTGAGCGGCCGCCCGATGCTCCGCACCGGTTCAGACGCTTGCTGTTGATCCAGGTTTAGTAGGCTTTTACTTTACTGTCGGGACCCCCCGCGACGGCGGGATGCCGCGCCGTCGCGGTGCTTTCTCATCAAGCTCTAATGCTCCTCGAGCATCGCCATCGCCGCACTGTGGCCACCCAAACCGCTGACTCCGCCGCCGCGCTGGGACCCCGCGCCGCACAGCAACACCCGCGGGTGGTCGGTGGCAACGCCCCACCGTTGCGCGGGCGTCTCCAAGGGTGCGTCGTCTTCAGCGAACGGCCACGACAGCGGCCCGTGGAAGATGTTGCCGCCGGTCAGGCCCAGGGTGCCCTCCAGATCGAGGGTGGTCTTCGTTTCTATGCAGGGCCGCCCGTCGCCGTCGAGCAGGATGCAGTCCTCGACGGGTTCGGCCAGCACGCTGTTCAGTGAGGCGAGCACTGCGGCCTGGAGTTCGGCCCGCAGGGCATCATGATCCGCGTCATGGGTCAGCCGGTGCGGGGTCTGCAGCGAGAAGACGGTCAGGGTGTGGGCGCCCGATTCCCGCAGCGAATCTGACAGGATCGAGGGGTCGGCCAGTGAATGGCAGTAGATCTCGATGGGCAGCGGCGACGGGATCTGACCATTCTCGGCGGCCGTGTAGGCGGTATCGAGCTGCGAGTACAGCTCGTTGATGTGGAAGGTGCCGCCGAAGGCCTGCTCGGGCTGAACCTCAGGGTCCCTGAGTCTCGGCAGTCGAGAAAGGAGCAGGTTCACCTTGACCTGCGCGCCTTCAGCGCCGCCGCCGTGAGCGAGCCAACCATCAGTGCGGGGGCCGCCCATCAGCTGACCCAACACGGCCGGGGTGACGTTGGCGAGTACGTACTCACCGGTGACGCGCTGCGTCCGAGAAGTCTCGCCGGTGGGGTGGTAGTGGACGACGCCGTTGGGGGCCACCCCGGTCACCTCGGCGTCGGTGCGGATCACCACCCCCGCTGCCCGCGCGGCTCGTTCCAGGGCGCCGCTGACAGCGCCCATCCCGCCCACCGGGACATCCCAGTCCCCGGTGCCGCGACCCACCACGTGGTAGAGGAAGCATTTGTTTTGCTGCAGGTCCTCGTCGTGGGCCCGGGCGAAGGTGCTGATCAGGCCGTCGGTGAGGAGCACTCCGCGGGCCAGATCGCTGTCCACGGCCCGCTCAATCACCCCGCCGAGTGGCTGCTCGATGAAGTCGTTCCAGATCTCGTCGTCGCCGACGAGGCCCTTCGCCTCGGACCGCCTAAGCAGTGGTTTGGTGAAGGTGGGCCAAAGCTTGTCCGCAAGGATCGCAGTGCGGCCGTAAAATTCGCCGAAGGCACCGGCGTCCGGGCCGGCGCCAATGCGCCGGAAACTGTCGCGGGTCGCCTTCCGGTCCTCGGTGTCGACCAGCAGCCCCGACTCGCCCCCGGGTAAGGGCGTATAGGAGGAGTAGCGTCGGCGGACCAGTTCAAGGTCGAGCCCCAAATCGTCGATGATCTGCTGCGGGAGCAGGCTCACCAGATAGGAGTAGCGCGACAACCGCGCCCCAGTGCCTGGAAAGGCCTCGGCCGACACCGCCGCTCCACCGACGTGGTCCTGGCGTTCAAGGACCACCACCGACCGGCCCGCTTTGGCCAGATACGTGGCGGCGACCAACCCATTGTGTCCGCCGCCCACCACTACTGCGTCGAAATGATCCTGTCCGGCCCGTGATCGATCCATTGACTCACCCTAGCAACCCGGCTAAAGGGCTGGTGGTTGGTCCACGTCATTCCGCGCCGCAATGGTCGCCGCGGTAATCTGGCGCATCATCTCGGCGAGCAGCAGTTGCTCCTTGGTCGAGAAGTTCTTCAGCGCGCCGCTGATGTGCTGCGCTAGGGGGGCGAAGAGCTTCCCCCCGGTCTCCATCGCTTTTTCGGTCATCTCGAGGTGAACCTGACGGCGGTCGACGTCGCTCCTGGTGCGTTTCACGTGGCCCGCACTGTTCAAGCGGTCCACCAACGCGGTGGTGGCGGGGGAACTCAGGTGCAGTTCGGAGCGGAGCATTCCGGGAGTCACCGTTGCCCCTGCGCGGGCCGCGCCCATCATCACACCGAGGGCGTTGAGATCAGTGCGGTAGAGGGAATCGCGCGCGCTGACAGCATCAACATACCGATCCGTCTCAACGGTGAACTGCTGGAGCAGCGCCATCAGTTCAGGGCCCGGATTCTCTACCATGTGTCCTTTCACCTCATCGGTTGAACAGGTGCCGCATCGACAACTCTAGTCCGTCTATCCATTTATCTCCATCATAGATATAGTCTTCTCTAGAGATAATTACTTCGAGAGGCGTTCATCATGCACAGCAAGTGGTTGCGGGTCCTGCTGCCCGCCGTCGTCGTCCTGGTGTGGCTAGTCGGCGCGGCGTTCGGTGGCCCCACGTTCGGCAAGTTGGAGGAGGTGTCCAGCAATGACCAGGCGTCGTTCCTGCCAGCGAGCGCCGAGTCCACGGAGGCTGGGGAGCTGCAGACACAGTTCACCGATTCGGATGCCCTGCCCGCCGTAATCGTTGTGGAATCGGCTACGGAGATCCCGCCGGCGGAGCTGGGGGTCTACGAGGAGCTGACTGCGTCGCTCGCCGCCGTCGACGGTCTAGAAGCGACTGAGGCTGGTGGCCCCACAGTCATTGGGCCCGTGCCATCCGAAGATTCCTTTGCCATCCAATACATCGCGTTCGTTGCCGACGATGCCGAGCTGGGTGAGGTGGTGGAGTCGCTCCGCGATGTGCTGACCGCCGAAATTCCCGAGGGCACCACCGGCTATGTCACGGGGCCAGCCGGCTTCGCCACCGACTTGGTCAGCGCGTTCGGCGGTATCGACGGGCTATTGCTCGGCGTCGCCCTCTTGGCAGTCTTCGTGATTTTGTTGGCCGTCTACCGATCCATTATTCTGCCGTTTCTGGTGCTGCTGACCTCTGTATTTGCTCTCGCAACCTCCATCCTGCTGGTCTATGCCTTGGCCAGCTGGGGATGGATCCAGCTTAGCGGTCAGAGTCAGGGCATCCTGTCCATCCTGGTCATCGGTGCCGCCACCGACTATGCCCTGCTGCTGGTGGCCCGGTTCCGTGAGGCTCTCGGCGAGTTCGAGTCCAAGTGGGAGGCGATGCGGGTGGCGTACCGCGGCTCGTTTGAACCGATCCTCGCCTCCGGCGCGACAGTCATCCTGGCGTTGCTCTGCCTGCTTTTCTCCGATCTGAACTCGAACCGGAGCCTGGGGCCGATCGCTGCGATCGGGATTGTGTTCTCGCTGGGCGCCGCCCTGACCCTGCTACCGGCGTTCCTGCTGCTCTTTGGCCGGGCTGCGTTCTGGCCGTTGCGCCCCAAGGCCGGCTCCCATCATGTCCAGCCGGCCGGCGTCGACGCCACCGGGCTGGAAGGTCTGCGCGGTATCTGGAAGCGGACGGCGACGCTGATCTCACGGCACGCGCGGACCGTGTGGGTGGCGTCCTTCCTGGTGCTGGTCGCCGGGTCGTTGGGACTGCTTCAACTGCAGGCCAACGGGGTGCCGCAATCGGCGTTGATCCTGACCGAATCCAACGCTGTGGACGGGCAGGACGCCCTGGCACGCCACTTCGACGCCGGCTCCGGCAGCCCGGTTTCGGTTATCGCCCCCGAAGAGGACCAGGATGCTGTGCTGGAGGTGGTGCAGGGTCAGTCGGGCATCACCAACGCGGCACTGACTGTCGAGTCGCCAGAACCCGGTGCCGCCGTCGTCGTCCGCGACGGCAACGTGTTGATCTCCGGAACCCTGCAGTCCCAGGCGGATTCAGAAGCGGCCGAGGACGTGGTGCGGGACCTGCGGACCGAGCTCGACGACGCCAGCCCGGAGGCGCTGGTGGGCGGTGTGACAGCGATTGCCATCGACACCAACGACACGGCGCAGGCCGACCTGGTGAAGATCATCCCGATTGTGCTCGCGGTGATCCTGGTCATTCTCATGCTGCTGCTCCGCTCCGTGGTAGCGCCGGTGCTGCTGATCTCGAGCGTGGTGTTGTCCTACGCCACGGCGCTGGGCGTTTCGGCGCTGGTATTCAACAACGTGTTCGGCTTCGACGGCGCCGATGCCTCGGTGCCACTCTTCGGGTTTGTGTTCCTCGTGGCGCTCGGCGTGGACTACAACATCTTCCTGATGACACGCGTCCGGGAGGAGTCGCTGCGGATCGGCACCCGCCCGGGAATCCTGCGGGGTCTGGGCGTCACTGGCGGCGTGATCACGTCGGCGGGGGTAGTGCTGGCCGCGACCTTCGCCGCGCTCGGGGTGATTCCGATCCTGTTCCTGGCCCAGATTGCGTTCATCGTGGCCTTCGGGGTGCTGCTGGACACGCTCATTGTTCGCTCGCTGCTGGTGCCCGCTCTGGCCTACGACCTGGGTCACCGCATCTGGTGGCCGTCACGGCTGGGCAGGGAATCCGGACCGGTGCACAGGGGCTCTGCGGGAGAGGCTCCCGGGCGCCAGGAGCACGAACACCGCGCCGAGCCAGCCCATCGCGGGTAAGCATCCCCCGTACGCTCTTTCTTAGCGTTCCGGCCAAGCGGCATGCCACGATTACCCTCTTCGCCGAGGCGTGGGATCTGGCGGATTGACGGCGTTCTGAGTCGTTCTGAGACGCCGGATCTCCCACTTCGGCGATTGGGGAGGGGCTTCACCTTAGAAGGGTGGTGGGGTTTCTGGTGGTGGGGTGGGTGGTGGGTTGGGTTTGGTGGTGTAGGTTTCCCCGGCGGGGGAGATCGCGGTGATCGTCCCGGGTTCGGGTTGGGTGTAGTGCCAGAAACCCTCCGTTTTGAACATGTGGTGACGTTTACAGAGCGCTGCCAGATTTGAGTAACTGGTCGTCCCGCCCCGGGACCAGGGGATCGTGTGGTCGAGTTCGCAGAACACCGCCAACCGGTTACACCCCGGATGCCGGCACGTCCCGTCTCTGACTCTCACAGCATCTTGGAGGTCTTTGGGGACCCGGTACGTGGTTGCATCAGCCCCGAGCCTGGCCCCCGTGAAGGGGTGGGTGAGGATCCTGGTAAACGACGGCGCGTGCCCGGCGAGCCTGCGGGCAGTGTCCGGGTCGATTGGCCCGTACCCTTCCAACTCACCCGGCGCATCCCCACCCATGAGGGTCAACACCGGGACCGTCACGAAGACCTTCGCCTGCACACCCCAAAACTGGTTGCCTTCACCGGACTGGTTGCCCTCCCCGGACTGGTTACCCTCCCCGGACTGGTTGCCTTCACCGGACTGGTTGCCTTCACCGGACTGGTTGCCCTCCCGCGGCTGGTTGCCTTCACCGGGTGCTTCGGCCTGTGACCGGGCCCGTGATCGGGTAAGAGAATCACCGGTAGCCCTCTCAGGGTTGGTCTCACCAACGGATTCGGGGCCGGCGCTGGTGAGTGCGTCGATGAGGACGTCAGCCCTGAGTTGGGTGAGGGTGCGGGGTTCGTCGGGGCCCTGTAAGTTCCGGGCAGCAGTGTCGACCCGGTGGTAGATCCCCGCGGCTTGCTCGGTCGGTAGGAATGCTTGGAGCCAGGCCATCCCGTCCTGGGCCGGGTCCAGATACACGCGGCGTTCCTGGACAGCCTTGCGATGCCGGCTACTAATCGACTCGGGGTGCAGGACTTGAGCCTGTCAAGTTGTTTGTGTAAGCGGGGTGCCTCTGGGTGGTTTTCATAGGTGGGGGTTGATGCGGTCGGGGTAAGCGAGGGCGAGTTGGGCGAGGGCTTGTTTCCAGTTGGTGGTGACTTGGCCTTCGACGAGGCGTCCGTCGGCTTTGCGTATAGCGTCATGGCCGCGGCCTCGTTCTTTGGCTCGTTCGCGGGCGCGTTTGTCCTCGATGTTGCAGATCGCCAGCCAGAGCAGTTTCACGACCGCGTCGTCGGAGGGGAAATGGCCGCGGTTCTTGATGATCTTTCGGAGCTGGAAGTTCAAAGACTCGATCGCGTTGGTGGTGTAAATGACCCTGCGCAGCATCGGCGGGAAGGCTAGGAACGGGGTGAATTGGTCCCAGGCGTCCTCGAAGGCCCGGACGGTGTTCGGGTTTTTCTTCCCTAGCTCCGAGGCCGCGAATTCCTCCAACGCTGCCCGCGCCGCGGGCTCGTTCGGGGCCTGAT